>NZ_FNQE01000037.1 GCF_900107485.1 Proteiniborus ethanoligenes | reverse complement strand
TATACAATATCATATCTGATTTTTGCATAAGACTTACATCTCCAGCGCTGGCCTTATACAAGTGTGGATCTATTCCTGGTCCCATTAGACCTTGAACCTCTACATATTCCCCACCTATGACTTTTGCCAAGTCTGCAATCATTGTAGTAGTAGTCACCACTCTATATTTGTCGTCCCCATTTAGACTGTTGCTATTGTTGCCTGAGGGGCTACAACCTGTTATTAAAATAGCTATTATAAATAATCCTATTATATATCTTTTCATTATTAAATCCTCCTTTAATCTACATATATTTTCTTGGCAGCCTCTAACCCAATAATTATATTAGTTTTGCCTTTTCTTAAGGTAATAGGCCCATTGTATGGTGCCACATGAATTACAGTAATACAATCTCCAATACCTAAACCTAGTTCACTAACATATTGTAAGAGTTCTTTTTCATCTAATAATCTATGTATTTGAGTCTTCTCTCCAATTGATAATAAATCTAGAGTTCTGTAATTAGTACTGCTAGTATTGTTTTTTAATATTGGCGTTCCATGAGGACAAAACTTAGGATAATTTAGAAATATTTCTAAATGTTTTTCAAGTTCTTCACTAGTTACATGCTCAAGCTTCTCTGCTTCGTCGTGAACTTCGTCCCAGCTATATCCCAGATATTCTGAAAGAAAAACCTCCCATAAAAGATGTCTTCTTTTTATTTTTATAGCCTCTCGTATTCCTAACTCTGTAAGCTTAACTCCATGATATGCTTCGTATTCAATATATCCCTCATCTAAAAGTTTTTTTACCATTTCACTTACAGAAGGAGGAGAAATATTTAGAGCCTCCACAATTTTTTTATTGCTTATTTTTTTAGAATGTCCTCCTAGCTCATAAATTACTTTTAGATAGTCTTCTTTACTTCCTGTCATTTTATCAACACCACCATTTTTAGGCATGCCTAATTTATTAATATGTTACCCCTAATCTTTTTCCCTAAACACAAGCTTTTTTTTAAAACTGCATAAAAAATAGAGAGCTTTTAGCTCTCATACTGTTGATAAAATATCAAAATATAAAATTATTCTAATCTCATATGTTTTTATATATGATTTAATCTAATACTAGTTTTTCTAATTCTAAAGGCTGGACATATTTTCCTTCTTTATATGCCCTCATATTTCCACCTGAAATTTCATCTATTAGGACTAATTCATTATTTTCTCCTGCTCTACCAAACTCAAGCTTTATATCATATAGCTCTATGTCTTTTTTCTCTAGCTCTTCTTTGATTATATTAGCAATTTTTTTAGTTAAATCCTTCAACTCTCTATATTCATCTGTAGATAGAATTCCTAGCATATGAAGAGCATCTTCTGTTATAGGAGGATCTTGACGCTCATCATCCTTAAGGGTAAATTCTACAAAAGCATCTAAAGGTTGTCCTTCCTTTGCATACATGCCATACCTGCGAATAAAGCTTCCTACAGCCTTATAGCGGCAAATTACCTCTAGTCCGTTTCCAAATAACTTTGCAGGCTTTACAGTCATAGTTGCTTCTTCTATATTTGCATCTATATAATGAGTAGGTATCCCTTTTTCCTTTAAAATTTCAAAAAAATACTTAGTCATCATAATATTAGATTTTCCAGAGCCTTTAATAGACAAGCCTACCTTATTAGCCCCTGGATCGAATACTCCATTCTCTCCTGTTACATCGTCTTTAAACTTTAACAAATAGCTTCCATCCTCTAATACATGAATATCCTTTGTTTTTCCTCTATATAAAACTTTCATAGGACCAGTCCTTTCTTATATAATTTGGAATCCGAGCCTTTATTGGGCTTAGATTGATAGGATAGTATAATTATATTTAACTTTGTCCTTCTCCAATATCTTTTCTATATTGAATTCCTTCAAAATAAATCTTGTTTATATTATGGTATATTTTATTTCGTCCTTTTTCTAAGCTATGGGCTAGTGTGGTTACAGAAAGCACACGTCCACCATCTGTAAGTATTTCATTTTCTTTTTTGGTTCCTGCATGAAATAATATTATATCCTCGTCTACCTTATCTAATCCTGATATAACCTTGCCTTTCTCATATGCCTCGGGGTATCCTTTAGATGCTAATACTGTGCAAATACATGTCTTAGAATTCCATATTAAATCTTCCTCTGATATACTCTCATCTATAGTTTTTTGAAAAATATCTACAATATCACTTTCTAATCTTGGAAGAATAACTTGAGTTTCTGGATCTCCAAACCTAACATTAAACTCTAATACCTTAGCTCCTATAGGTGTTATCATCAAGCCTATAAACAATATCCCTTTAAAGTTCATATCCTCTTCTTGTATTCCTTTTAAGATCTTATCCAATATTTCAGATTTTATTTCTGCCAGCAATCTTTCATCTAATATTTTATTAGGAGAAACACATCCCATTCCACCTGTATTAGGACCTTCATCATTGTCTAAAAGCCTTTTGTAGTCTCTAGCGCTTTCAAGAGGTATTATTTTCTTTCCGTCAACTAAGCATAGTAAGGATGCTTCTACTCCTTGTAGGAATTCCTCTATAATGATTTCCTTGCCTGCATCACCAAATTTTTTATCCTCTAAAACTAACTTAATAGCCGCCTTGGCCTCTTCTATATTGTTGCATATGATTACTCCCTTTCCACTGGCTAATCCATCTGCTTTTATTACTAATGGAAACGTATATTTTTTTAATGCTTCCTTTGCCTCCTCAGCATTATTATATGCTGAATACTTGGCTGTAGGTATTCCAAACCTTTCCATGAACTCTTTAGCATATTTTTTACTTCCTTCAAGTCTTGCAGCTTTTTTGCACGGTCCAAAGATTTTAAGACCTTTTTCACTAAATCTATCTACTATTCCTGCTACTAAGGAGCCCTCAGGTCCTACTACAGTTAAATCTATATTCTCTTTTAATGCAAATTCTAGAAGAGCATCTATATCCTCTGGCTGAATATCTACACACTGGGCAAGCTGACTAATTCCGCCGTTACCTGGTGCACAAAATATTCTAGATACTTTTTTGCTTTGTGACAGCTTCCAGACAATAGCATGTTCTCTTGCACCACTTCCTATAACAAATACCTTCATGGTTTCACCCTTCCATTATAGTTTTTGTAAATACGTGTCATTACCCGGGAAATATGTCGTAAAGATCTATGTTTTTAGTTGTTAGTTGTTAGTTGTTAGTTCTTAGTTCTTAGTTCTTAGTTGTTAGCTAAGAGCTAGAAGCTAGGGACTAAGAGTTAAATGCTAGTGTTTAAAATGTCTAGTTCCTGTAAATATCATGGCTATTCCATGTTTATTGGCAGCATTTATTGATTCCTCGTCCTTTATTGAGCCTCCTGGCTGTATGATAGCAGTTATTCCAGCCTTTGCCGCAACCTCTACGCAATCAGAAAAAGGGAAAAATGCATCTGATGCCATTACGCTGCCTATAGTATTGTCTCCTCCTTGCTTTACAGCATTTTCTAAAGCCCATATTCTACTAACCTGACCTGGTCCTATACCTACTGTTCCACCGTTTTTAGCTAGGACTATTCCATTTGATTTTGTGTCCTTTACTACCTTCCAAGCAAACATTAAATCCTCTAATTCTTTTTCCGATGGCTCTCTTTGAGTTACTACCTCTAGCTTTTCATAAAGAAGCCCCTGATTTCTATCTTGAACTAGCATGCCTCCTAATACCTTTTTCATATCATAGCTTGAATAGTCATTCTTTAATATATTTGGTAGCATCAACAATCTTATGTTCTTTTTGCTTTTTAATATTTCTAATGCCCTCTCTGAATAGGAAGGTGCAATAACCAGCTCTATGAAAATATCATTTATCATCCTTGCAGTATTTTCGTCTATTTCCATATTGGCAGCTATTATTCCACCAAATATAGATTGTTTATCAGCTTCATATGCTTTAACGAAAGCCTCTTCTATATTTTCACCACTGCCTACTCCACATGGATTCCCGTGCTTTACTGCCACTACTGTAGGATTGCTAAATTCTTTTAGCACCTCTAATGCCCCGTTTCCATCTCCTATATTGTTATAGGATAGCTCCTTACCATGTAGTTGAATAGCTTCTGTCAAGGTACCCTTTGTCTCTAATATTTCAGTATAAAATCCAGCATTTTGATGAGGATTCTCTCCATATCTTAAATCCTGTTTTTTCTCATAGGTAAGAGTGATAGTATCAGGAAATCTAATGCCTGCTTTTTTATTAAAATAGTCTGAAATCAAAGCATCATAGCTGCTAGTATGCTGAAATACTTTAGCGGCTAAATATTCCTTAGTTTCATCTGAAACCTGACCATTATTTTTTAATTGGTCTATTACCCTATCATAATCCCTAGGATCTACTACTACTGTTACGAATCTATAGTTTTTTGCTGATGCTCTCAGCATTGAAGGACCACCAATATCTATATTTTCAATTATTTCCTCGTGACTTACATCTTCCTTTAAAACAGTTTGCTTAAATGGGTATAAATTGTTTACTACTATGTCTATTGGTTTTATACTGAGTTCTTCCATAGTTTTTATATGGATTTCATTGTCCCTTAGGGCTAAAAGACCACCATGAATTCTTGGGTGAAGAGTCTTTACTCTACCATCAAAGCATTCAGGAAAATTTGTAATACTAGAAATATCTATTACCTCAATTCCTTCTTCCTCTAGTTTTTTCGCTGTTCCTCCTGTTGATACAATTTCCCATCCCATTTTAACAAGTTCTTTGGCGAACTCTACTATTCCAGTTTTGTCATAAACACTGATCAATGCTCTCTTCATTTTTTTCACTCCCTAACAATGACTTTTCTACCGATTACAATTATTTTATCCTTACAATACAACCTTACTGCCTCAGAAAGAAGTAAATGTTCTACTTCTAGCACCTTATTTTTTAGGGTTTCCACATTATCTCCTTCACTTATCTCTACTGATTTTTGAAATATTATAGGACCTGTATCTGCTTCCTCATCTACAAAATGTACTGTAGCTCCAGTAATCTTTGCTCCATAATCTAATACTGCCTTGTGAACCTTCTCTCCATAATATCCCTTCCCACAGAAGCTAGGAATTAAGGAAGGATGAATGTTAATTATTCTATTTCTAAACTGGGATATAAACTCACTGCTTAGAATCCTTAGATATCCAGCTAAAACCACAAGCTGAACATCTCTCTTTTTTAATTCTTCTATGATTTTTTTATTAAACTCTATATCGTCTAGTGAATTTTTCCTGTCAATATAAACAGCATCTATACCATTGTTTTTAGCTCTAGTAAGTCCATAAGCATCTTTTTTATTAGATATAACTACTGAAATCTCACCGTATATATCTCCTGAATTTATATTGTCGATTAAGGTCTGAAGGTTTGTCCCGCTGCCAGATATAAGAACTCCAATCTTTACTGGTGACATATTGATAAGCCCCTCTCTCCTTCAACAATCTCTCCTATTATATATGCCTTTTCATTCTCATCTTCTAAATGTTTAAGTATATTATCAGCATCCCTTTCCTCTACTGCCATTACTATGCCTATTCCCATATTAAAGGTAGAGTACATCTCATCTATTTCAATATCACCTAGTTTTTGCATAAGATTAAAGATAGCTGGTATATGCACATGTCTTCTATCTACAAAAGCTCTTAATCCCTCTGGAAGCATTCTTGGAATATTTTCGTAAAACCCTCCACCTGTTATGTGACTAATTCCTTTTATATTAAATTTATTATTTAGTTCTATTAATGGGTTAGAATATATTCTTGTAGGCTTCAAAAGCTCCTCCCCTAGGGTACATCCTAGTTCATCTATATAATTATCTACTTTGTATTTTTTTATATTGAAGAATAAGTTTCTAACCAATGAAAATCCGTTACTGTGCAAGCCACTAGAAGGTAAGCCTATTAATAGATCTCCCTTTTTTATTTCCTTTCCAGTAATAATTTTTTTCTTATCCACTATTCCTACTGCAAAGCCAGCCATATCATATTCGTCTGTTCCATAGAGTCCAGGCATCTCTGCAGTTTCTCCTCCAATAAGGGCACATTTCCCCTTTATACATCCATTAGATATTCCTTTAACTATACTCTCTATTTTTTCAGGATGTAGCTCCCCGGTTGCAATATAATCTAAGAAAAAAAGTGGAGTCGCTCCTTGGCAAAGTATGTCATTTACGCACATGGCTACACAGTCCTCTCCTATGGTGTCATGCTTATCCATCATGAATGCAATCATAAGCTTGGTACCTACACCATCTGTTCCAGATACTAGAACTGGTTCTTCATACTGAGCTTTATCTATGGCAAACATTCCACTAAAGCCACCTAAGTCTGACAAAACTCCTTTTGTGAAAGTTTTTTGCACATGAGTTTTCATACGTTTAACCGCTTCATAGCCTGCAGTTACATCTACACCTGAGTTCTTATAAGTTAATCCCTTGCTATTCATTTAATACTGCCTCCTCTCTAGGAATTTCCATAGGATAGTCACCGTTTAAGCAAGCTAAGCAAAATCCTTCTGCCTTTCCAGTTGATTTAATTAGGCCTTCCTCTGATAAAAATCCTAAGCTATCTGCATTAACCATTTGACATATTTCATCCATGGTTTTATTTGCTCCTACTAAATGCTCTCTATATGGTGTATCTATGCCAAAGTAGCAAGGATATGCTACTGATGGAGAGCTTATTCTCAAATGAACTTCCTTAGCTCCTGCTTTTTTAAGCATACTTACTATTCTTTTGCTTGTAGTTCCTCTTACTATGGAATCATCTACAAGAACTACTCTTTTCCCTTGGATATTCTCCTTTAGTACATTTAGCTTAATCTTGACCCCTTGCTCTCTGTTGCTTTGGTTAGGCTTTATAAATGTTCTGCCTATATATCTGTTTTTAATTAAGCCTATACTATATGGTATTCCTGATTCTTCTGCATATCCTATTGCTGCTGATGTACCTGAGTCTGGAACTGAAATCACTATATCTGCGTCTACTGGATATTCTCTGGCTAATATTTTCCCTGCTTCCTTTCTTGCAAGGTATACACTTATATCATCAATTCTACTGTCTGGTCTTGCAAAGTATACTATTTCGAATATACAAAGTCTTTTCTTACTCCATTTATCGTTAAATATACTCTTTATACCATTTCCATCTATTATGACCATTTCCCCTGGCTCAATATCCCTTACAAACTCTGCTCCTATAGTATCTAAGGCACAGCTTTCAGATGCTAGTACATATCCATCTTTTATTTTTCCTAAGCAGAGAGGTCTTATACCCTGATTATCTCTTACACCTATTAGCTTGTCATTTGTCATCAATACAAGGGCGTAAGATCCTTTAAATACTTCCATTACTCTATTTATAGCTTTTTCTATTTCATCCTTATGATATCTAGCTATCATGTTTGCCATTACTTCGCAATCATTTGTAGTTTGGAAAACTACTCCCTCGTCCTCTAGAATTTCTCTAAGGCTTTCTCCGTTTACTATGCTGCCATTATGTGCAATGGCTATGCTACCTTTTTTATATTTAACTACTAAGGGCTGAGCATTAATTCCTAGGTTTTCCTCTGCTGTAGAGTATCTCACATGACCTATGCCCATATTTCCCTCTAGCTTTTCCAGCTTTTCACTACTAAAAACCTCTGATACAAGTCCCATGTTCTTGTGATAATTTATTGTGCCATTACTGCTAGTTGCAATACCTGCGCTCTCTTGTCCTCTATGTTGAAGAGCATAAAGACCATGATAAATCATTTCTACTACATTGTCTTCCTTTGAATACACCCCTATTACTCCACATTCTTCTTTTAATTTATCATCATCAATTAATTTAAAGCCCATGTCCATTGCCTCCTAACCTATTCATTAGTTAGATAATTTTTTTCTAAGTGTCCTATCCTTTTCTTCAACTTCCTCTGCCATTTTAGTTCTGTATTCTACAAGCTTTGTTTTTAAGCTGTTGTGCTTTACTGACAATATTTGAATTGCTAAAAGAGCTGCATTTTCCCCTCCATCTATGGCTACTGTAGCTACTGGTATTCCCTTAGGCATCTGAACTATAGATAGTAGAGAGTCTAGTCCATCTAATGTTGATGATTTTATAGGCAATCCGATAACTGGAAGTATGGTAACTGCTGCTAATACACCTCCAAGATGTGCAGCTTTACCTGCAGCTGCTATTATTACCTCAAAGCCTTCCTTCTCTGCTCCTTTACCAAACTCTACTGCCTTATCTGGTGTTCTATGTGCAGATATGACTCTAACCTCTGCTTCTACTCCAAATTCTTTTAAAATCTTTAATCCCTTCTCCACAACTGGATAATCAGAGTCACTTCCCATTACTATTGCAACCTTCATTTATTCTACCTCCTAATTTATGCGGGAAATGCAATAAAAATATTAAGCGAACATTTGCAGGACACGACTATAATTCTTAGCGAATGTAGGTGAAAAATCCGTTAAGCAACTTGCACTGTTTAAGCGTAGCGAGTTTGCAAGTTGTAGGATTTTTTACCGGAATGAGCTATAGAATTATTCGGGTCCGAAACCGTGAGCGTATATTTTTATTGCATTTCCCTACTCACATATTGAAATTACCTAAAATACCTAATCCCTGCTTCAAATAGTTTTTGGTCTGTTTCATTGTACATGTTTTTATATAGGTCTTTACCTATTCTCTCTGAGTGTGCCATCTTGCCTAAGACTCTTCCGTCTGGGCTAGTTATTCCTTCTATGCTGTGAAGGGAACCATTTGGATTGAACTCTCCATCATAGCTAGGATTACCTTCAAAATCAACATATTGAGTAGCCACTTGACCTTTTTTTATCATTTCTTCTAGGGTCTTATCATCTGCCACTAATCTACCTTCACCATGAGATATTGGAATAGTAAATACATCTCCTATATTTACATTGTTAAACCAAGGTGAAAGATTAGATACTACTTTTGTCTGAACCATACGAGATACATGTCTGCCTAAATTGTTGAAAGCAAGTGTAGGAGAATCTTCCTTCATATCCCTAATCTCTCCGTATGGTACAAGGCCTAGTTTTATAAGAGCTTGAAAACCGTTGCAGATACCTAATATGAGCCCATCTCTATTTTTAAGAAGCTCCATTACTGCCTCTAATATATAGGGATTTCTAAATACAGTTCCTATAAATTTACCTGAACCATCTGGCTCGTCACCTGCGCTAAAGCCACCAGGTAAGGCTATAATCTGGCTAGTCTTTATTTTTTTAGCCATTATATCTATAGATTCTTTTATAGCTTCCGGAGTTAAGTTTTTAAATACAAATGTGTCTATTTCTCCGCCCGCATTTCTAAAGGCTCTTTCCATATCATATTCACAGTTTGTACCTGGGAATATAGGAATGAACACTTTAGGCTTTGCTATATGGTATTTTGCTTTTACCATGTTTCCTTTGTCATAGTAGATTGTATTAGGTTTACCTTCTATGCTCTTTTTAATAGGGAATATTTCATTTAAAGGCTCTTCCCATTCTTTAATAGCATCATCTATATGGATTTTAGTATTATTTACAATTATTACTGGCTCCTCTTTTGTACAGCCTAGTATTTTGTATTCTATTCCTTCAAATAGCTTTTCTAGGTTTTCAGTACTGTTTATTTCTAAAAGGATAGAGCCATAGTCCGCAGAGAATAATTTATCTATCTCAATATCCCCTATAAATTCTATACCTATTTTATTTCCGAAGCTCATTTTACTAATAGCTCCTGCTATACCACCAATGCCTACATTATATGCTGATAATATCTTTTTACTCTTTATTAGCTCATGAACTCTTGTATGGTTCTTATTTAGAATCTCAAAATCAGGAAGCCCATTTTCTAATCTAGGAGAGCTAACTAATATTATTTTGCTGCCTGCTTTCTTAAACTCTGGAGATATGATATCCCTCGCATCCTCTACACATACTGCGAAGCTCACTAAAGTAGGTGGAACATTTAAATCGTTAAAGGTTCCAGACATACTATCTTTTCCACCTATTGAAGGTATCATAAATTCCTTCTGTGCCTTGTATGCTCCTAGCAATGCAGCTAAAGGCTTACCCCATTTTTTACTATCATCTCCTAGCTTTTCAAAGTATTCCTGGAAGGTAAGTCTTATTTTCCTATGGTCTCCTCCCATGGCTACAACCTTAGCTACTGAATCTACCACTGCATATAACCCACCATGATAAGGACTCCAAGTAGAAAGCTCAGGATCAAATCCATAGGTCATAAGAGTACAGGTATTTGTCTCTCCTTTTAGCACTGGGACCTTTGAAGCCATTCCTAAGGATGGTGTAAGGCTGTATTTACCTCCAAAGGGAAGTAGCACTGTACCTGCTCCTACTGTACTATCAAATCTTTCAACTAATCCTTTTTGACTGGCTAAGTTGAGAGTTTTTAAATTCCTTATCCAAGCGCTTTTTACATCTCCTTTATTGCCCTCTAGGCATTCTAACGATCTGTCATAATAGCTTCCCACTGGCTCTACTATATGAGCCTTAGTCTTTTGTCTAACTCCATTAGTGTTTAAAAAGTCCCTATCAATATCTAGTATTGTATTGTTTCTCCATTTCATTATTAATCTATTATTTGATTTTACCTTGGCTATTACTGTAGCCTCAAGATTTTCCTCCTCTACATGCTTTTCTAATATATGAAGGTGGTCTTTGTCTATAACCACTGCCATTCTTTCTTGAGATTCAGAAATTGCAAGCTCAGTACCATCTAAGCCCTCATATTTTGTCAGCACTTTATCTAAATTTATCTCTAGACTGTCTGCAAGCTCTCCAATGGCTACAGATACCCCTCCAGCACCAAAGTCATTGCATTTTTTTATTATTCTGCTAAAATCAGACTTCCTAAATAGTCTTAAAATATTTCTCTCTATTAATGGATTTCCTTTTTGAACCTCTGCTCCACTGTTTAATATTGAATCATCAGTATGTGATTTAGATGAGCCTGTTGCTCCACCACATCCATCTCTTCCTGTTCTACCACCTACTAAAACTACTAAATCACCTTCTTTTGGTACTTCTCTAACTACATTTCCCTTTGGTGTAGCCCCTATGACTGCTCCTAGCTCCATTCTCTTAGCTACATATCCTTGGTGATAAATTTCAGATACATGTCCTGTGGCTATGCCAATCTGGTTTCCATAAGAGCTGTATCCTCTGGCTGCCTCTGTAGTGATTTTTCTTTGAGGTAGCTTTCCTAAAAGTGTATCCTCTATCTTCTGTCTAGGGTCTCCACTGCCTGTGATTCGCATTGCTTGATACACATAAGACCTACCTGATAATGGATCTCTTATGGCTCCTCCTAAGCAGGTAGCTGCTCCTCCAAAGGGTTCTATTTCCGTAGGATGATTATGGGTTTCATTTTTAAACATAACAAGCCATTTTTCTGTTTTTCCATCCACATCTACATTTACATTTATACTGCATGCATTTATTTCATCTGAAACATCTAAATCATCTAACAGCCCTCTTTTTCTAAGCTCCTTCATTCCTATAGTTGCCATATCCATTAGGCAAATAGGCCTATCAGCTTCTCCGTAGACATAATCTCTTGAATTTAGATATTCCTCGTACGTGCTTTTTATCGAATCTCCATATAAGCCATTATCAAAGTTCACTTCTTCTATTTCAGTCATAAAAGTAGTGTGTCTACAATGATCTGACCAATATGTGTCTATAACCTTTATTTCAGTTATAGTGGGATTTCTTTTTTCTGTAAGCTTGAAATACTCTTGGCAGAATAATACATCATCTATACTCATTGTAAGTCCTAATTCTTCCTTGAACTTTATCAGCTCATCAAGGCTTTTTTGTATGAAACCATTTAACACTTCTACATCCTTTGGTGGTATTATATTATCCTTTAATGTTTCCGGCTTATCTAATGATGCTTCCCTACTATCAACAGGATTTATGCAGTAATTTTTAATTTTCCTGAACTCATCATCTGTAATATTGCCCTTGATCATTATTATTTTTGCAGTATTTATTATTGGTCTCTCCCTTGTAGTTAGAATCTCTATACATTGAGCAGCTGAATCAGCTCTTTGATCGTATTGTCCTGGGAGGTACTCTATTCCAAAAACCTTATAGCTACCGTCTAGTGGTAAGCTTTCCTCATAAATAGTATCAATATTAGGCTCTGAAAATATATTTACTAGTGCTTTTTCATAAGCCTCCTTTGACACTCCTTGAATATGGTATCTGTTAGCAATCCTAACCTCAGTTAATTCCCTTATGCCTAGATTTTGACTTAAATCGTTGAAAAGCTGTTTTGCTTCAATATCGAAGCCCTTCTTTTTTTCAATAAATATTCTTCTTACATGCTTATCCATAAAGCCACCCCTTTCAAAAAAAATAATAAGCCCGAGCAGAGTAAGTTCACTACAAGTGAAACCTACCCGCCCGGGCTTTTTTCCCCAAGGTGTAATATTACTCATGAAAAAACAGGAGTAATATCTGTACCGCTCGGACCAGACAAGTGCTAATAAGCACCTCGGAACCCTAGGTACACTTTCATCCATAGTCAAGTGATTTACGGTCACTTGGTAGAAACTTCTCAGCCGTATTCTGAGATTTATATGGGCACATATTCATTTATCTTACAAGTCAATGGTAACAGTAAAAGCTAAATTAGTCAATGGGTTTTATAAATAATTAAATTACAAACTTCCCCATCATTCATATACAGGCGTTCTGTATGCTGGTTCTTTTAGAGTTTTTTTCTTTTTTTCTTCAACTTTTTTAGTAATCCTTGCTCCTTCCTTCCTAACTAAAAAATAAGAAGTTACAGAGGATATTACGTCTGATATAGGATAGGAAATCCAAGCACCTATAGCTCCAAGCTTAAACACTCCAACAAATAATATAGAAAGGGGAATAAACAATATTATCTGCCTATATATAGAAAGTAGAAATGATGTTCTAGCCTTTCCTATAGCTTGGAAATAGTATATAGACACATAATACAGGCTTATTATAGGGAATACAGATATCATGATTCTAAAAGCCTTGACTGATTCTTTTATTATGTTTGGATCTCTTATAAAAATTGATATAATTTGTTTTGCAAATATTAAGGCTCCAGCCCACAATATAACTGAGGTTATAAATGCTACTATAATAGATTCTCTAACGACTTTCTTAAGTCTCTCATATTGTCCAGCACCTGCATTATATGCTGCTATAGGCTGCATAGCCGAGCTAATTCCTATTATCGTAATGAACATAAACATAAAGACCTTGGATATTACACCCGATACTATAACCCCTACATCTCCAACATTATTTAGAAGTAGATTGTTTAAAACTGCAAGGGCAAAGCCATCTTCTGCTTCTATTATAAATGCAGCAAAGCCAATCAATATTATTGCTTTTGCGGTTTTTTTATCTATGCTAAATCCAAGTTTGATTTTTAAGGTCTTGTTAGTCTTTTTAAAATAATACCCCATGTAAATAAAAGCTAATATTTGAGAAGCTACTGTAGCTATTGCAGCTCCTTTAACTCCAAAGCCTAAGGATACTACAAGGATATAATCTACTATCACATTTGTTAATGCTCCAATAATGTTACTTAGGAGTAATACTTTTCTATTTCCTAAGGACATTAAAAAATATCCAATTACTAATGTAAAGCATTGAAAGATAGCACCAATGATTATTATAGAAAGGTAATCATTAGCATAGGGTAAAACCGTACTGCTTGCACCTAAAAAACCTAAAATATTTTCCTTAAATAGAAATATGGCTAGTATTAATATTGTCATGAATAAAATTACTAAGCTTAAAGCATTTTTTATATACAATCTTAAGCTATCATAATCTTTTTCTCCATTGCTTTTAGCAACAGAAGTAGAAGTGCCTATTGCAAGTAACATTGCTACTGCTACTACTATACGTTGAATAGGAAAAACTACTACCAAGGCAGCTATAGCATTTCCTCCTATTTCTCTACCTACAAATATTGTATCCACCATATTATAAAGCTCTGCCACTAATAAGGATAATATGGCTGGTATTGAAAATTTAAATAATAATTTGCTTACTTTCTCTTTTGAAAAGGCATTGTCATCTAGCCCCATAAATAAAACCTCCGATAAACTAAGACAACTGAAAGGATTCTTATTATTCTTCCTATATGAATACTCCTTCTTAAGCTGTCCCTAATAATAATATAAGACTGAGAACAAAGTCATACAGACCTTGGGCCCCAATCTTATATATTCTTTATTATATCATAGTGTAAGGCTCTATTCAAAATTGGCCTTTAGTCTTTAACTGTAGAATAAGCATTTAAAGCCACCTTGGAGCAAACGACCTTTGTTTCCTATACATTTTCCCCTTAGTTCCTCTTAGTTCCTTCCATTTCCTCAAACCTTATCTAAACATTTCAAAAATTACTTCTTCGATTATAGACTCTTTTGCAGCTAAGGATAGTATTTCGTTTCTTTTTACAAATTTAGGAATTTTATTCTTTGGCTTTTCCTTATGCTCATTATAGCTACTCATTGCTAAAGAATGAAAGCTATCAAAATCATATATTTTAAATCTTTCTATATCACATATTTGTGCTATCTCCTCAATCAATGCAATGACTAATTCTTCATAGCCGATATTATCATCTAAGGCTAAAAGCTCTATAATGCGAGGAACAATAAATTCGAGCAGCATCCTTCTATAAGGCATATCCCCTATCCCTAATAATTTACCAATTTTCAATATATTTTCTTCACCAGTATCTAAAAGAAAATTCAAAAAGAATTCCTCATCATTCTTGGGCTCTAAGTAATACTTTCTCCCCTTAAGGTTTTTAAATACTTTCAGAGTGTCATAATATCCTAGTTTCAGATTTAACCTAGCACTATCATTAGTAAAATCAAGTGTGTTACATAGCTTTTCAGAAGGCTCTATATAGGTTATCTCTAAGTCTTTATCCTTTACTTTCCTTACTCTTCCTATAGAATAAAGTCTTATAACTACAAAATTTCTGTAGCCTTTATCATAAAGAAGCTTTAAAGGAAGATTGTCATGAAAAGCCCCATCTAAAAATATTTTTCCATCTACCTTTTCAGGCTTAAATGCAGGATGATAGGCACTTGCCATAATATAGTCCTTTATTTTCCCCTCTGGTATATCTTCTTTATAAAGCTCTAATGGTTTCTTGTCAGTTACGGATACTGTCACTATTCCAAAGTCCATGTCTGATTTTCTAATTTTTTCTTCATCTATATTTTCTTCAAGAAGCTGTCTAATACGGCTTGTATCAAAGCCCTTATCCTTGAAAATATTTCTTATTTTAAGTGCCAGTCTTGGTATATCCTTTGTTTTTATGTTCTTGTTTATAACCTTATTGAAAACCCTATCATTTACATCTAGCACTTTAGAGGGATTTAGTTCATACCATAGCTCATAGGCCTTTTCCAAATCTCCCTGAACAATCATAGCCCCATTAATTGCTCCAATAGATGTGCCTACTACGCCATCAATTTTTATACCTAATTCCTTCAATGCCTTACATGCCCCTATTTCATAAGCACCTCTTGCTCCTCCACCTTCTAGGACTAATCCTAGCATAAAATTCACCTCTTAATATTTAAGTTTTATTTGAAATAATTGTTAATTAAACTTTTACAATGTCTACACAAAAT
Organism: Proteiniborus ethanoligenes; assembly: GCF_900107485.1. Classification (NCBI taxonomy): domain Bacteria; kingdom Bacillati; phylum Bacillota; class Clostridia; order Eubacteriales; genus Proteiniborus; species Proteiniborus ethanoligenes. Next base: position 8,286 of record NZ_FNQE01000037.1, on the reverse strand, counting down.
TTCTTTAATCGTATCTTAGTTTATCTCTATATATAAATATAATAACTGAAGTATGTATTGTATTCTATAATTAAATTAGTTAGGATAATAAAATTTAATGATGGGCCTTCGTTTCCATGAAAATTAGTATTAAAAAAATAAGCCAGATTCTGGCTTATTTAGTATTAATCTATGCTTTTATCGTTTTGCCTGATTTTGCTTTAAATAAGAATAATGCAGCAGCTCCTACTGCTATAGCTATTCCTACAGGATATGCTATTGTGGTTGATAATTTAAATCCTTCTGGCGCCTGTAACAAATATGTTGCAGACACAGCTGTCATAAATATTGCAGGAATGCTAGTCATCCAATGACTCTTATTGACTTTAGCTAAATAAGCTGATGCTGCCCATAAAACAATCATTGCTAATGTTTGATTTGACCATGCAAAGTATCTCCATATAATGTTAAAGTCAACTCTGGTTAGAGCAAAAGCTATAATGAATAAAGGTATGGCTAGTGTCAGTCTTTTCTTAATAGGTCCTTGCTCGTATTTCATAGCATCTGCAATGGTAAGTCTTGCAGATCTAAAGGCAGTATCTCCTGATGTAATAGGTGCTGCTACTACGCCTAACATAGCTAGCAAACCACCTACAGGTCCCAATAAGGTATTGGAAATAGTATTTACTACACCTGCAGCCCCGCCACCATTTTTTAAAGCATCTGATAATCCTGGAACGCCATTAAAGAATACCATCGCTGCTGCTGCCCAAATCATAGCTATTACTCCTTCTGCTATCATTGAGCCATAGAATATTCTTCTGCCATAGCTTTCCTTTGGCATACATCTGGCCATCATAGGTGATTGAGTAGCATGGAATCCACTTATTGCACCGCACGCAATTGTAGTAAAGAGAATAGCCCATATTGGTAGTCCACCTGGATGTAAACTAGATACTGTAAAAGCTGGTAATTCATAACCTTTCACTAGTATCATAGTACCTATTCCACCTGCCATTACGAGTAATGACACGCCGAATATTGGGTATATCTTACCGATTAATTTATCAACTGGCAATATTGTAGCTATAAAATAGTAAGCAAATATTATTGCTAACCATATGTTTGCATTTCCTAGTCCGAACAATTTAATATTAGCTAACAGTCCTGCAGGCCCTTGCATAAATACAGTACCAACTAAAACTAATAGCACTACTGAGAATATCCTCATTACTTTTCTAGCACCTTCTCCTAGATAAGTCCCCACTATTTCAGATATACTTTGTCCATCATGTCTAAGAGAAAGCATACCGGAAAAATAATCATGAACTCCTCCTGCAAACACAGAGCCTAAAGCAATCCATACAAATGCCATTGGTCCAAATAAAGCACCTTGAATAGCTCCAAATATAGGTCCTAATCCTGCAATATTAAGTAATTGTATCAGAAATATCCTAGGCCAGCTCATAGGAACAAAATCTATACCATCCTCTAATCTCGTAGCTGGCGTTTCTCTACTGTCATCAATACCAAAATGCTTGTCAACTACTTTTCCATAAAAAATGTAGCCTGCAATGAGTATAATAATACCAATGATAAATTGTAACACTAAAAAAACCCCCTTATACATTTATTCAACGTCAATTATATATCGCCATATAGCAATAAATGGTGTTTTATGTATAAGAGGTATTATTTTATATTTAAGATGCAATTTAAGGGTACCAAATGCATATTCACTCTATATTCATTATTTTCTTAAACTCTTTAAAATAGTTTCTACTTACTGGGATTACATCATCATTATCTTTTAAATTAATATTATAAGTGGAATTAAACCAGGGCTCTATGGATTCAATATAGTTTAGATTTACTATATATGATTTATGACTCCTAAAAAATACTGTTGAATCCAGATTCTCCATTAGTTCATTCAGAGTATGGTTTGTTTCAAATTTACCCTTTCTGCTATGGATTATTGTGTTTCTATCTTCAGTGGTTATATAGATTATATCCTTAGTTTCTATCGGTATAAGTCTGTCCTGATGGTACACAGATATACGTTGAGGAGCTTTTTTATTGTTTAACTGAATATACTCTATTAGCTTATCTAGTTTATCCTTACTGGGTTTTTCTCTCTCAGTAGATATGATTTTCTTTAAGCTTTTTTCTAATCTTTCTTCTCTTATGGGCTTAAGCAAATAGTCTATGGCATTTACTTCAAAGGCTTCCAAAGCAAATTGGTCATAGGCTGTGACAAATATTACTATTGGCGTATTTTCATCCTTGTACGACAATCTCCTAGCTACTTCTATTCCGCTCATCTGTGGCATTTGGATATCTAAAAAAACTATATGGGGTTTTAGTTCCTCAATTAGCCTTAACGCTTCCATTCCATGAGATGCCTCACCTATTACTTCCATCCCTTCAATACCCCTTAAGATATATATCAATTCTTGTCTTGCTGGCATTTCATCATCTACTATTAAGCATCTATACATGTTTTACCTCCTAATGCTTAGGAATTTCAATAGTTGCTGTTGTGCCTATGTTTAATTCTGACTCAATTTTTATCCCATATTTGACTCCGTATTTATTCTTCAATCTTTCATTTACATTTTTTAGTCCAATACTTTCCTTATTATGATTTTCTTCAAATAATAAATCTACTAAAGCTTTATCCATTCCAACTCCATTATCCTTCACTATTAACTCAGTAGCATTTTCATTTTCCCTTGCAATTATTTCAACTTTTCCACCTTCAATCTTATCTATAACTCCATGTTTTATTGCGTTTTCTACTAAGGGTTGAAGTATTAATGGTGGTATTTTACAGCTTATATCCTCTGGTATATCATATATGATTTCTAATTTATCTCCAAATCTCGCTTTTTCAATTTCAATATAGGAGTTAATATGCTCTATTTCCTTACTTAAATCTACGTCCTCTGTTTCTTGCTCAAGATTTGTCCTAAAGTAATCACCTAGATGAATAAGCAATCTTCGTGCATTGTCTGGTTGAGTTCTTGTTAATGAAACTATAGTATTAATAGCATTAAACAAAAAATGAGGATTGATTTGTGACTGTAGCGCTTTTAATTCAGATTTAGCTAATAATTCTCTCTGATAATCTACCTTGCTTAATTCTATTTGAGTGGAGAAAATTTGTGCTAGCCCTAGGGCTAATTCTATTTCCACCTTTGTTATTGAATTTTCTTTACCCTTATATAGTTTTAAAGTTCCAATGACCTTATCAACTTCTCGAATGGGAACGATTATTGCTGATTTCAATGAACAATTCTCATGGTAACAGCCTATCTCTTCCTTTGTATTCGCAACAATATATCTATTAGATTGCAGAGCCTCGCGAGTTAGACTTGTTTGTAAATAAGAACCCGATAGATGATGATCCTCACCTATTCCTACATGAGCTAATATCTTTTCAGTATCTGTAAATGCTACTGCCTCAATCTTAGTCATTTCTTGAATAACTTTTGCAGCATCCTTAGTGGTAGATTCATTATAGCCTTTTCTAAAATATGCTAGAGTCTTATCTGCAATTTTTAGAGCCAATTGAGCCTGATAGACATACTCATTTTCTATTTCCTTAAAAACACTATCAGTTATGGCAATAAATACGGCTATACCAATGCCATTTGCAAGAATCATTGGTATTCCAATAATCCGCACTAATTCTAATGCTTCACTGAATGGTTTAGCAACTATAAGGATAATGACCATTTGCATTACTTCTGCCAAAAAACCAAAAATAAGTGCAAAGCTTATTCTATATTTGCTCTTTTCAAATCTCTTTCTCAATACCCCTGCCATAATCCCTTCAAGAAGAGTAGATATACCGCAAGCTATGGAAGTAAATCCTCCTATATCTATTAATACCCTATGACCACCAGCTATTATTCCTGACAGAAGTCCTACTATAGGTCCTCCCAATAATCCTCCTACAAAAACACCCATGACTCTAGAGTTAGCTATTGCTCCCTGTATAGGAATTCCAGTATAAGTCCCCACTATACCGAATACACCAAATATAATAGATAAATAAATTTTATCCTTCTTATTAATATTTTGTTTTGAGACTAACTTTCTAAATAATCCAATCTTCGAAAGAAAAAGTGCTAAAATTAGAATGATTCCAACCCTATCAGCTAGATTTTTCAGCAAAATAACAAGCAACATAAACACTCCCTATAATAATCTTCTTCTTTTAGTATAGCATCTAATATCCTTTATTAAGATCCACTATATTTTTTAATGTTTGATTCGATAAATATCTTTTAAGATTGTCATATATAATATTAAATCTTCTATCATCTCTCATTTCCGATACCCATGAGTTATGTGGTGTAATTATTACATTTTCTATTTCCCAAAGTGGATTATTCTTGTCTAATGGCTCCTTTTCAAAAACATCTAATGCTGCACATTTAATCTTACCATTTTTAAGGTTATTGATCATAGCCCTTTCATCAATTATGCTCCCTCTAGCTATATTTACTAAATACACTCCATTCTTCATTTCTTGAAACACTTCTTCGTTTAAAAGATTATGAGTTTTTTCAGTATGCGGAATAGATACAACTATTGCATCACTTAGCTTAACCATTTCATTAATTTTATCTATGCTATAGCATTTATCAAAATACTCAGTTTTTGTTCCTCTAGTGTTTAAACCAAGTATATCAACACCAAAGCCTTTAAGTCTCTTAGCAGCCTCCGAGGCAATACTTCCCGTTCCAATAAATCCAATTGTTTTCCCATAAAGCTCTAGTAAGGAAGTGTCTATTTTCCATATCTTTTGTGACTGTTTTTGATAAAATGCTTTACTGTTTTTATACATCTCAAGAAGTTTTAATACAATCCATTCTCCTATAGGTATGCTGTAGCCACCTTTGTTATTAGTCAATGTAATACTATTTTTTTTTAGAATATCAATAGGCACTTGATCTATTCCAACACTAGTTAACTGTATCCATTTTAAGTTTGGTAGCTTTGAAATATCTAATGTGTTAAAAGGATTATAGCATACCAGTACCTCTGTATCCCTTAATTCTTCAGAAAAATATAGTTCCTTTTCACTTTTTTCTATAATATCATAACCTAGCTGTCTTATCCTTTCCATATTTTCTACACCATAGTTATGGGTAATTAAGGCTCTAATAAGAATCTCTCCCTTCTTTTATACATTTATTTATATTCATACCCATCTTAAAAATAATTCTTCAATGAAATCCATATATGTTCCATTTGCTCTTGTTTTCCCAAACCTCTAAAAAGCCTCCTTTGCAATTTCTTTTATTCCATTTATGTCATTGTCTCTTACTTGTCTCATAATTATATTTACCATACTACCACCCTTTCTGTAAAATATTAAATAATTACCTTGTTCAACAATTGAGAAGAAAAATTATAGCCATTAAATTTAGACTACTTAAAACCATATGACGATAATATTAACTAGTGAAAATTCTCTTGTTTGCAAGATTAATGTATTATATAATATTTTTGAATTTAATGAATCCTTTAATAAAACAAAAAAATATTACTGAAAGGGAGATTATGAGGATGAAATTGATTAATATCATAGTATTGGTTTTAATAATATCTATTTTAGTAGGATGCCAGCCTACTGTTACAGGTAATGTTGAGGTTAACAATGAGGAACAAACTGTTGATAACAGTTCTAAAAACCTTATTGAAAATGTGGAAAATAAGAGAATAGAATTAGAAGACCCTAAACAAGTTATTAGTTTTATAGATTCTGGATTTGAAGACATGATAAGAGAATATTATGACTTGGGAAATGGTGATATTCTATTAGAGGATGTTGGGTATAGAGAAGATTTATGTCCTGAGAGGGTGAAATATGAAATAAATAGTTTTGAGGACTTTAAATACTTCAAAAACCTTAAAAACATTGTTATTTCTGGCTATGGAATAAAGGGTAATATACATGACCTAAACATGTTAACAAGGCTAGAAACTGTTGATCTAAAATATACATCCGTTTCTGGAAATATTGATTGGCTCAGTGGATTAGATAATCTTGAAAAAATAGATTTATCAGCTACTCAAGTAACTGGTGATATAAAATGCTTATCTGAAATGGAAGGATTAAAATACATAGCTTTTGGTGATATGAACAATGAAACAACTATTGCAGGGGACATTGAATCATTAAGTGGATTATCAAACTTAGAACATGTAAAACTTAATAAATCACAAATCCACGGCAACCTATCTTCTTTAAGTAAGCTATATAATCTAAAAGAAATTAATTTAAATTATAACTTCATTGATGGAGATTTAGCTTCTTTAAAAGAATTAACTGATTTAGAAAGCCTAGTAATAGATCTTTTACAGGATTATAAAGATCTTGTCTATGGAGATATATCATATCTAAGTGGTATGAGCAAATTAAGAAGAGTTAATATTGATTCTACTTCAGTAACAGGTAATTTATCTGCATTAAGTGGTTTGAAGGATCTTTATAACATATTGCTAGAGACTCCCCTAGTAGAGGGTGAATTATCTACCCTTAAAAATCTAAATAAATTGAAGTATCTTAACTTAAAAAATACAGGAATTCATGGTGATTTAGATTCTTTAAATCATTTAACTGATTTAGAGAGGATCCAGTTATATAGTGATTATAAAATCAAAGTAGATATATCATCATTAAAGGGCTTAAATAAATTAAAATATATAAACATTAAAGGAAATAATGTTACAGGAGATTTGTCAGCTATTAGTACTCTAACTAGTTTAGAAGAACTTTATTTAAAAGACACTCAGATTACTGGAAATATTGCTTCATTAAAGGAACTTATAAACCTAGAGCAGATTAACCTTTCGGATACTAATATCAATGGAGACTTGGCTAGTTTAAAGGAACTTATTAATCTGGAAGTTATTGACCTTTCAAATACTAATGTTACTGGGGATTTGTCTGTTTTATCAGAATTAGAGAATTTATATGATGTGATCTTCTACAATACCAGTATTACTGGAGAATTTGATGTTTTATCTGTTCCTGTTGGGGATTAAACATAAAAATACTTTGTTTCTCTATGGCTTTATTGCAGGTGATGCTGTCTTTACACTTTACAAGGTATTAGTAGAGTATATGTATTATAGTGGAAACATACATTTTTCATGAAAAAGCCTTGAAACCTTTGTAAAATAAAGGTTTCAAGGCTCTTGTTTTTAATAACCGCTTTAGGTTACGACATCTATCTACCTTCGGTCAATACAAGCCTCCTCCCCCTGACGGCAGTAATACTTTATAAGTTATTTATTCTTCAGTTTCTTTTTCTGTATCTTGAAATACTCGGATTATAAGCTTCCCATAATTTTCTGCTTTTTATTCAAATTGCTATTTATATTAAATTTTTATTTTCTCCAAAATGCTGAATAACCGGCTTTATCAGAAATATTAAATTCAATGATTTTTTCCAGTAATAGATAATTAACCTCTTTATCCCACGGAATACGCATCAACTGCTTAGTGTGATTGAAGCCTGCCTCTATTATATCTTTAGAAAATCTATGGATTGTTTCTTCCTCAGGTGCTACTGCTAAGTGTTTTTTAGCTATGCTAAATCCAATTATAAATGTACCATTGTTCGTAAACATAGGCTGATTCCATGCAGTTCTTGGTGATAGATTTGGAAATGTTTCACTTACCCAGGTTAATACTTTTTTAGTTTTTTCTCTATGCTCTAAATTATCTATTTTCCCAAGATACTCTTCAAAAATTTCCATATTATTTCCTCCAATATATTAATAAATACTTATAATATTGATACTCATTTTAGATAAAAAATAACAGGAAAAATATAATAAGACAAGAGAAGCGTCCCCTTGTCACTTCGATAAGACAAGAGAAGCGTCCCCTTGTCACTTCCCAATATTGTTTACTAGTATTTACAGTGTTTTGAGTAGTCACATTTGTGACTATTTCTTGTATTTTAATTGGTTTTTTCTTCTATTGTTTCTTGTGGTATCAAAATCGTATCATGGTTTACAATTTATAAAAGTCATCCCAACAACTAATCTACCTATTTTCTGAATAATACTTTTGTTTTGGACTTGTTGGTTTATCTGGTACTGTTAGTTTTAATAATCCTCCTTTTATCAAAGGATTCAGTATATTGACCCTAAAGTTCTCTCTATGACTTAAGTTCATAAATTCCTGCATCTCTGATCTACTTCTAGGAATCTTACAAAATTCTAATAGTTTTATGATATCTTCATCAGCTTGCTCGGTAGCTTGCTCGGTAGCTTGCT
>NZ_FNQE01000036.1 GCF_900107485.1 Proteiniborus ethanoligenes | reverse complement strand
TAAGGATTGCTATTTCAAGATCCTTTTCGCCTAATAGCTTCTTTAGTTGCTCATTCTCCTTATCTAAGGAGGAATTAGTGCTATAATCTATATTAAGAGGATTATTCGTTTTGTTAGCTTCCTTTGATTCTCTAACCCATCTTGTAACCGTGCCTGGGACAATATCATGCTTTCTTGCTACTAAAGTTGCATTACCAACTTCCTCTACTTCTTTAACAATTTGACGTTTAAATTCTTCTGGATATCTTGTATTTTTGCTTCTCATTCTGGCAACCTCCTGTTGATTATATTTTACTATAATCGTGTGTGATTGTCCAAAACGGTTAGGGGGCTAAATAGAAACTATCGTTAAACTATCGTTACACTACCGTTAAACTATCGTTAAATAAAGGAAGGGAGGTATTCAGCATGGAAGAGGTATACTCTCAAATAGCTAATCTTGGCTTTCCTATAGCTGTATCAGTATATTTATTGGTACGAGTTGAAGGAAAACTAAATAAGCTGACTGAAAGTATCAATGAGCTTTCAAAGGCTATAATAGGAATGAAGTAATAGAAATGTTCGGCTAGGAAATGTCTAGCCGAGCATTCCTATGTAAAAAGAGCCCTTTTATATTCAAATTTATCTTTATTGACACCGAACACATGTTCGATTATAATTATGCTAAGGAAAGGAGTTGAAGAGGATGAAAAATATTGAAGAACTAATTTCAAATGAGATAATGGCTATTACACCCTTATATATAGATATGAAGGGCAATTCTACGAAGATAATCACCAAAAAAGAAAAGGAAACTTACATATACAAAAGCATAAAAACAGTTATTGCACTATTGGCAAAATATTTCATGGTTGATTTAGCTTCTTCTAGACAGTACTATGGCAAAATTATAGGCTGTACAAACATTGTGCCTCTAGCCTTTAATAAGGATAATGTATTTGTACCGTTGAAAGTTAGAAAAACACTAGGAAAAAATGATGGATCCTTTGGATATTTTAATACTAGATTTGTTAATGAGATTTATAAAAAGAGTGATAAAGTATATATATCTTTAAGAGAGGACATTTTAGTTGAGATATTACAGGGTATAGATTCTGCTAATAAGAACCTCCGAAATGCTAATATAGTCAAACAGTCATATTGTGAAAGAACTGGAATAACCGTAATGGAGAATCATGGGTTTCTAGGAGAATACAGCAAGCCAGCTACTAAGGGTGATATTTTAGCCCTAAGAAGCGAGATAATGGACATAAAGTTTAAGCTGTTGAAGTCCTAGTGTTCTAGTGTATAATATTAATAGGATTATTGTTGGTTAGTTGTTAGTTTAACAGTAGTTTAACAGTAGTTTAACAGTAGTTGAACAGTAGTTTAACAGTAGTTTAACAGTAGTTTAACAGTAGTTTAACAGTAGTTTAACAGTAGTTTAACAGTAGTTAAACAGTAGTTGAACAGTAGTTGAACAGTAGTTAGACAATCGTTAAACAATCGTTAAACTATCGTTCCACAATCGTTCCACTATCGTTAAACTATCGTTCCACAATCGTTCCACTATCGTTAAACTATCGTTCCACAATCGTTCCACTATCGTTCCACAATCGTTCCACTATCGTTAAACTATCGTTCCACAATCGTTCCACAATCGTTTCACTACTGTTATTAAAATTCTTAATTCTTATTATGATCACTATTACTGGAGGTACGGAAATTGGTAACTCTTCAAGGAACTATAGAGGAAGTCATATTTCATAATGAATCTAATGGCTACACAATTGCAATATTGGAAACTGATGATGATGTAGTCACTATTGTAGGATATATACCCGTTGTTAGCATTGGGGAGACTCTTAAGGTACAGGGAGAATGGACGTACCATCCCAATTATGGTCAGCAGCTAAAGGTAGATACATATTCTACAGTTGTACCATCTACATTGAATGGTATTATAAAATACCTTTCGTCTGGACTTATTCCTGGTATAGGGCCGAAAACTGCGGAAAAGATAGCTGAAAAGTTTGGAGTAGATTCCCTGGATATACTACAATATAATCCTGAAAGATTAAAAGAAATCCCAGGCATAGGCGAAAAGAAAATTGAGCAGATTTCTGAGGCTTTTATAGAGCAGAGAGAATTGAGAGATATTATGATATTTTTGCAAAGCTATGGAATCGGTCCAAATTATGGCATAAGAATATTTAAAAAATACGGCAATGAGTCCGTAGCTAAAATAAAAGAAAATCCTTATAGATTATCAGAGGACATTGTAGGAATAGGCTTTAAAATGGCAGACAAAATAGCTCAAAGTATGGGAGTTGATTTTAGATCTCCATATAGAATAAATGCTGGGATAAAGTTCAAGCTTATGGATTTTGCACAGGATGGACATACTTATGCGCCTAAGGAGCTTCTAATAAGGCTTACAGCTGAGCTGCTAGGTGTAGAAAGTGAGCTTGTAGACGAAGGTCTAACTAGCCTAGCATTTAAACAAGAAATACAGCTTGAGAGATTAGAGGAAGATGAAATATATGTGTACTATATGCCTTTTTTCTATGCAGAAACAAATGTTTGCAAAAAGCTTCTAGAGATATCAATGTCTGAAGTAAAGGCTTTAGACATTGATGTGGAAAAAGAAATAGCTTCAATTGAAGAAGAGGATAACATAGTCTTTGCGGGAAAACAAAAGGAAGCTATTAGGCAAGCCGTAGAAAATGGTATTCTAGTTATTACGGGAGGACCAGGTACAGGTAAAACCACTACTATCAATAGTATTATAAAGCTATTTGAGAAAAAAGAACTTTCTGTATCATTGGCTGCACCTACAGGGAGAGCCGCAAAGAGAATGAGTGAGGCTACAGGGAAAGAGGCCAAAACCATACACAGACTTTTAGAATACGGCTTTGTTGATGATGAGCTTGGCATGGCATTTGCTAAGGATGAAGGAACACCTATAGATGCTGATGTGGTTATTATAGATGAAATGTCTATGGTAGATATACTTCTTATGAATAATTTATTAAAGGCAATATTACCAGGCACTAGACTTATATTAGTAGGAGACACTGATCAGCTACCTTCAGTGGGAGCCGGAAATGTCCTCAGAGATATAATAAGCAGTAAAATAATAAAGGTAGTAAAGTTAGATGAGATATTTAGACAGGCTGAGGAAAGCATGATAGTAGTTAATGCTCATAGAATTAATAAAGGAGAAGCACCATATCTAAATGTGAAGGACAAGGATTTCTTCCTTATGACTAGGATTACACCAGAGAGTATAGCAGATACTATAGTTGAGCTTTGCTTAGAAAGATTGCCTAGATTCAATGGATATGACCCAGCTAAAGACATACAAGTACTTACATCTATGAAAAAAGGAGAAACAGGTGTAAACGCCTTAAATGAAAGACTACAAAGTGCTCTAAATCCCAAGCATCATCTAAAGGCAGAAAAAAAATCGGGTGATATGCTCTTTAGAGTTGGAGATAAGGTTATGCAAATAAAAAATAATTATAGGACAAAATGGACTATGGAAGAAAAGGATGGAAGCATTCAAGAAGGAGAAGGAGTATTTAATGGAGATTTTGGTTTTATAAAAAGCATAGACAATGAAGAAAGTGAGTTAATCGTTTTATTTGATGACAACAAGGAGGTAGTATATAGCTTTAATCAGCTTGATGAGCTAAGACTCGCCTATGCTACGACTATTCACAAGAGTCAGGGTAGTGAATTTCCAGTAGTTATTATTCCGGTATGCTGGGGACCACCGATGCTTCTTACTAGAAATCTGTTATATACTGGTATTACTAGAGCCAAGGAGCTTGTAGTTCTAGTTGGTATGGAAAAGTATATGCACATAATGATAAACAATAATAGAATACTGAAAAGATACTCAGGTCTTGATAAAAGGTTTCAGAATGTATTTAACATGATGATGAGATCTTAAAAAAGGCAATTAAGAATTTTAATAACAGTAGTGGAACGATGGCTTAACGATAGTTTAACGATGGCTTAACGATAGTTTAACGATAGTTTAACAATTGTTTAACAATTGTTAAACTACTGCTAAACTACTGTTTAACTACTGTTTAACTACTGTTCAACTACTGTTCAACTACTGTTCAACTACTGTTCAACTACTGTTCAACTACTGTTAAACTAACCCCGGAGGTTTATTATGTCTCCTAAAGAAAACCTGATACAAAAAATATCAAATACACTCCTAGACCTTATATTTCCTGAAGAAGGTCTATGCTTTATATGTGACAAGTTTCATGAAGAGGTAAGAGAAGACCATATTTGTAGCGATTGCAGGGAGGAGTTGTTTTTTATTAAGAAAAACAGATGTCCTAAATGTGGGAAGCCTGCATATGGAGAGAAAATATCTAGTGAATGCAGCTATTGCTCAGGTAAAGAATTTTATTTTACTCGGGCAATTTCTTCTTTAGAATATAGGGGAGTCTTAAGAGACACAATTCATAAATATAAATTTGAAGATAAGGCCTATATGTATAAGGCTTTTGGTGAGCTAATGCTAAGAACAGTATTAAATGAGAATATTATGCCCATAGATATTATAGTTCCAGTACCACTCCACAGGAGACGTAAGGCAGAGAGAGGCTACAATCAGTCTGAGCTTTTAGCTAAGTATTTATCCCAAAATTTAGACATACCATTAGACAAGCAAAATATTAAAAGGATTAAAAGGACCAATATACAAAATAAGCTAGACAGACTGGAAAGGCAAAAAAATCTTAAAGATGCTTTTAAAGTAGAGGACAAAGGGGTATTTAAAAATAAGAGGGTACTTTTAGTAGATGATATTTTTACTACAGGAGCTACAGTAAATGAATGCTCCAGGGTCATAAAAGAATGTGGTTCTAATGACATAATAGTAATTACAATAGCCACTGGACGAAATGTATAGGACTTAACTATTAATTTTATATTATAATTTTAAAAAAGAAGGATTATTATCATAAAATATCGAATAAAAGCAAATATAGTTATACTGGAGGTGACACTTATGGCTATAAGGAACTGTAAAAAATGCGGCAGAATATATGCAGACGATAATTTTGAATTATGTCCAAAATGTAGAACTAATGAGGTAGATGAATTCAAAAAGGTAAAAGATTATCTTTATAAATATCCTGGGGCAGATATTCAGGTTGTGTCTGATGAAACAGGAGTAGATACAAAGAAGATTTTAAAATATTTAAGAGATGGCAAGCTGGAAATAAAGGACGATAGTCCTAATTTAGTATTAGATTGTGAAAGATGTGGAACACCTATTAGAACAGGTAGATTCTGTCAAAAATGTGTTACAGAAATGCAAAGAGAATTTAAAAGTGCAGTAGCAGACAATAGTCCTGTTAAGAAAAGCACTACAAGAGATAGCGACAAGATGTATATTGCTGAAAGACATAAAAGAAGATAAAAAACTAAAGTTATACCCTATTTCTACCGATAATATGTATATAATACGGAAAGGAATGGGGTGTTTTTATGAAAATTTTCAATAATAGTGGTATAGATAAAATGATGCAAGCCTACAGGAAGCAAGAGCATAGAAAGGAATCCTTCAAACTAAATAGAGGTAGCAAAAATGACGAACTTAGCTTATCTAGTACTGCTAAGGATTATCAGATTGCTATGAATGCTTTAAAGAATACACCTGATATTAGAAAAGAAAAGGTTGAAGCCATAAAGGAACAGATTAGAACAGGAACATATGTTATAGATTCAGGTAAAATTGCTGAAAAGATATTAGGAAATATTAACTTTGATAAAAGAGTATAATCAGGCAGGTGAGAAGATGATAATTTTAGTGGAAGAGCTTAGAGAAGTACTAGCAGAGGAACTCCATATTTATGAAGACATGCTTGAATTGACGAAAAAAAAGACAGAGATAATAACAAATGGTCAGATTAATGATTTGGATAATATTACTCAGATAGAGAACAGCCTTATACTTAAGCTAAGCCAATTTGAAAATAGAAGAGAAAAGATAGTGAACAATATTCAAAAACAATTCCAAATAGAAGATGAGCTAAGTATAACGGATATTTTAGATTGTATTGAGGATAAAGAAGATGGCATAAAACAAGAGATGAATGGCATGATTGAAAAGCTATCTAGTGTATTAAAGGAAATCAAAGAGAAAAATGACCTAAATAGCTTGCTTATAAAAGACACCCTAGAATATATAGAGTTAAATATTAATCTTTTGACTAGCGTATCAGAACAAGGAACATATAATAATAAAATAAAGAAAGAACAGACTTCACAAAAGATTAGTTTGTTTGATACTAAGGCATAGAAAGGTAGGAGATTAAATGTCTTCTTTTAAAGGATTATCCATTGGAATTTCAGGACTTTATGCTAGTAGAAGGTCCTTAGATACCATAGCACATAATATTGCAAATACGGACAACCCTATTTATGTTAGACAGCAGGCAATACATTCTGATTCTAGATATTCAAGGATTAGCTTGAAGCATTATATTGGAACAGGTGTAGATGTTCAGCAGATAAGACAAGTAAGGGATAGTTTTTTAGATACAAAAATAAGATCAGAAGCCTCTGAGTTTGGTTTTTGGTTTTCAAGAACTAATGTTTTTGATCAAGTGGAAGGCTTGGTTAGAGAGCTTTCAGAGGATGCGATTCAAGGAGTTATGGATAAGTTTTGGGGTTCATGGGAGGAAGTAGCAAAGGATCCAAGCAGCCTAACAGCTAGAGGACTTTTAAGAGAAAGAGCTATAGAGTTTGCAGGTTCTGTAAACCATATGTATACCCAACTGGAAACTCTTCAATTTAACCTAGATAAAAACATTAGAAATATGGTAGATGAAGTTAACGAATTAGTAAAAGGGATAGCTGATTTAAATCTTAAGATAATGTCCTCAGAAGCTATGGGCTCTACAGCAAATGATTTTAGAGATACTAGAAATGGTTATTTAGATAGATTGTCACAAATAATCAAGATAGATTATTATACCAGTAATAATGGAGCTGTAAATATAGCTATTGGTGGTACTCACATAGTATCAGATGGCACATATAGAGAGCTAGAAGCTAAAAACAATGGCAGCCCTTATGTAGATATACACTGGAAGGATAATGGAGAACAACTTTTACCAGAAAGAGATTTAAAAAATGGAGAGCTATTGGGCTTATTAAATGCTAGGGGATACTATGGACAGGAAAATGATATAAGTGATGTTACTGAATATAAGTATATAATACCTACTTTAAAAAAACAGCTTAATGAGTATGTGAAGGGACTAGCAGAGGCTATCAACGATTTACATAGAGAAGGATATTCTCTCACTGGAAATACAGGAATAGATTTCTTTGTTAAAAGGGATTCTAGCAATGGAAATTGGGCTGGTAATATTAGCTTAAGTTCAGCATTAGATTCATTAAGTGAAATAGCCGCTGCTTCAAACACTGGGGAAATAGGCAATGGGAAAATAGCAGAGCTAATAGCAGGCATAAGATATGGGGCTATATTTGAGGATGGGAAAGCAGTAGGGATTGAAAAAGACGTACTTGGGAAAATAGTCTTTGATTCCAACGGTAAGCCTATATTTAAAGGGAAAACCACATCAGATAACTTTTATAGAGATATAATCACAGACTTAGGAATATCAGCAAATGAATCCATAACCATGAGAGACGCTCATGAAATGGTAATGGCTCAGATAGATGATAGAAGAAAAGCAATGTCTGGGGTTTCTCTAGATGAGGAAATGACAGAGATGATTAAATTCCAGCACGCATACAACGCAAGTGCAAGAGTGATAAATGCCATAGATGAAATGGTAGACCAGATAGTAAATAGAATGGGAATAGTGGGAAGATAAAATAACGATAGTTTAACGATAGTGTAACAATAGCTTAACAATAGTGTAGCGACTGGTTAACCATTGTTCAACTACTGTTCAACTATTGTTCAAAAAAAAAGAGGTGAATATATGAGCTGGATTGGATTTAATACGGCAGTTTCAGGGCTTTTAGCAAGTCAAAGAAAACTGTATGTAACTAACCATAATATAGCAAATGCAGATACAAAAGGCTATTCAAGACAAATGGCTACACAAAATGCTACTACACCACATCGTTTACCAGGCATTGGGTTTATAGGGACAGGAACAAACATAACCTCAATAGAGAGAGTACGGGACTCATATTTAGATTATAAATTTAGAACTGAAAATGCACCCTTAGGAGAATGGGAAATAAAAAGAAATACGTTAACAGATATAGAGCATATCCTAAAGGAAACTGAGGAAGAGGGTTTAAGCAAATATATTGATGAATTTTTTAAATCTCTAGAGGATTTAAGCAAAAATCCTAGTGATAACTCATACAGAGTAGCAGTTAGAGAAAAAGCAATAGCTACGGCTAATCATCTTAATGAAACTGCCAGCAAGCTATATAACCTACAAAAAGATATTAATTATCAAGTAGGTGCTCAGATAAAGAAAGTAAATGATATAGGCTCTCAGATAAAAAACTTAAATGAACAAATATACAAGCTTGAGATAGACGGAAAAATGGCAAACGACCTAAGAGACCAAAGAGACTTACTTGTAAGTGAATTATCTAAGATAGTAAATGTTCAAGTAAGTGAACAAGATGGTAAATATAAGGTATCTATAGGAGGAGCATCGTTAGTAGAGCATTCAACTCTAAGTAAGCTAATGGACCCACCTCAAACTATAGAAAGTAAAATTTCTGGAGAAAAGCTAGTACAGGTTCAGTGGGAAAATGGAAACAAGGTAGCACTGAAAAGTGGAGAGCTTAAAGGTCTGCTAGACTCAAGGGACGGAACTGGAATCAATGGAGAATATGGTGGAGTTCCATATTATGTGAAAAGGCTAGATGAGTTTGCCAGAGTATTTGCACAAAAGATAAATGAGCAGCATAGTAAAGGATTTATTATAGAAAATCCACCGCAAGACCCACCAACACTAGGAGGGGATTTCTTTGGTTCAAGTGATATTTCAGGCGATATAAAAGCAGCTACTATAGTAGTAAATTCTGATATTATAAATAATTTAAACAACATAGCAGCGGGATTAGGAGATTATGGCTTAGAAAATAATAAAAACATATTAGAAATTATAAAGCTTAGAGAAGATAAGGGTTTCTTTAGTGGTACTGCATCAGCTCAAGGAACTCCAGAAGATTATATAACCTCCATAATATCTACCCTTGCCGTAGATAGCCAGTACGCTATAAGAATGAAGGACAATCAAAGCCTTATAGTAGATAGTGTACAGACGAGAATAGACTCCGTATCCTCAGTAGACCCGGACGAAGAAATGGCAGATATGGTCAGATTTATGAAGGTCTATACCGCATCAGCCAAGATGATAAGTACACTAGACCAATTATTCGACACAACCGTAAATCGTTTAGGATTAGTAGGAAGGTAAAGAAACTATAGTGGAACGATGGTTTAACAATAATGGAACGATAGTTTAACTACTGCTTAACTATTGTTCAAATACTGTTTAACTACTGTTCAAAAAAAGAGGTGAATACATTGAGAATAACTAACAGTATGCTTGTCAGAAACATGATGGGCAATCTAAATAAAAACCTAAGAAGAATGGAAAAATTTCAAAAACAATATCAATCAGGTAAGCTATTCCAGCTTCCATCAGAAAACCCTATAGGAGTGTCTAAAAGCTTAAAGCTATACACTGACAAGTCCAAAATAGAGCAGTACAAAAACAACCTAAGGGATGCTGTATCTTGGATGTATACTACAGAGGATGCTGTAACTCATCTAGGAGAAGTACTTAACAGAACTAGATATCTAGTAGGAGATGCAGCAAACGGAACTAAAAATAAAGACGACCTAGAAATGATAAAAAAAGAAATAACAGAGCTTAAGAACCAAGTAATACAAATAGCTAATTCAACTCATGCAGGGAGATCTATATTTACAGGCTTTAAGACGGATCAAGATTTATTGAACCAGAATGGAGAATATGTTATAGATTTAAAAAATGATGAAGTGTCAAAATACAATGTAGGAGTTTCAGAAAACATATCCATAAACACTTTGGGTATGAGAGTGTTTGGTACTATTACTGGTACAACAACAGATATAGATGGAACAGTGATAGTTAATTCATCAAATGCAGATTATAGCACAGAGGTAGACAGTAGTGCAAACAAGGATTCTTATTTATTTGCAATGTTTAACTCTATAGAAAAATATTTAGAAAAAGAAGATTTCGGTGCTTTAAGCAATACTTTAGGCACTGTAGACGATGTCATCACTAACGTACTTGAAATAAGAGCTGAAATAGGAGCAAAAACTAACAGATTAGAAATGACCCAAAAAAGATTAGACTCTGATGCCATAAACTTTACAAGACTTCTGTCAGAGAACGAAGATGCAGATATAGCAGAGGTAATCATGAACTTCAAAATGGCTGAAAGTGTCTACCTAGCATCTATGTCAGCAGGTGCAAGAATAATCCAACCTAGCTTAGTAGATTTCTTAAGATAGATTAATGATAATGGAACGGTAGTTTAGCGATAGTGTAACGATTGCTCAACTACTGTTCAACCGAGGTGATTACATGCCTTTATCCATAACCACAATGAAAGGTCAAATAGGCATTCAAACCACAAAAGCAAGCCTTAACATAGAACAACCAAAAGGCGAACAATCCATTAGACAAATAAAGCCCCAGATGATAATAGACAGAGAGCTGCCAAGAGTACTTATCGATAGCTCACAGCCACTATCGGAAATGGGGCGAAAGCCTTGGTCAGAGGTCGCTGCAGAATACGCACAGCTAGGACGCCAACAAGCGATAGAGACCATAGGCAGGATAGTAAGCGATGGTAACAGAATGGCTATGATTCAAAACAAAATGCCAGAGGCCATACCAGAAATAGCCTTAACCAACTCTACACCAAAGCAGCATGAATTTAACTTTGCCCTTATACCAACTAGCAGACCAAAGATAGAAGTAACAGGACACTTAGATATTCAGTGGCAGCTAGGTGGGGTAGAATACAACTATACGCCAAGAAGACCAGTAGCAGACTATCAACCATATAAAGTAAACATATACATGGAACAGTACCCTAAAACAGAAATTAGATACATAGATACAAAAGGTTAAAAAGCATAAGAATGGGTATAGAATTTATTAGGAATAAGGAATGACACATGTCATTCCTCAATTAATTTTTAATAGGAGTTCAATTAGGTGAAAACTTACTCATTACTATCATGGAATCCAATAAAGGTTAAATTTTTTAATTCTTAATTTTTAATCCTTAATTCTTAATTGTATTTATAAGGGGGTAGTACAATGAAACTCTCCACAAAACACTTTGGAGAAATAGACATAGACGAAAAAAAAATCATAAACTTCATAGATGGTATCCCAGGATTTGAAGAAGAAAAGAGATTTGTCATTATAGATAATCCAGAGGACGGAGTACCATTTAAATGGCTCCAATCACTAGACGAGACAGAACTAGCTTTTGTCATCATCAACCCATTTATATTTAAACAAGACTATGAGTTTAACATACCAGACCAAACAATAGAAAAATTAAAAATAAAAGAAGAAAAGGATGTAGCCGTATATTCAATAGTCAATATACCAGAAGACATTACCAAAATGACAGCCAATCTCCTAGGACCAGTCATTATCAACATAAAAGAAATGCTAGGCAAACAAATAGTACTAGATGACAACAGATATAAAACTAAGCATTTTATTCTAGAAGAAGCAAAAGCTAAAGGTAAGGAGGAATAGCATATGCTAATACTTACCAGAAAAGCAAACGAAAGTATTATTATAAAGGACAACATAGAAATAATAGTAGTAGGCATAGAAGATGGCAAGGTTAAGCTAGGCATCAAAGCACCAAAGGAAATAGATATATATAGAAAAGAAGTATACGAAACCATCCAAAATGAAAACAAACAAGCAGCAGCTACAAAACCTATCCATATAGACTTACTTAAGGATTTTTTCAAGTAAAGATTATAAAATTTTTCAAATATCACTAAAGTACCAAATTATTCTGTCGATATATATATCGAGAAAACAAAATTTTTATATAATCTGGCCAGAGTATAAAAATTATGTACAAAATTCGCCAAAAGGCGACATGGCAAGGATGCCAAAACAAAAACAAAATTCAAGGAGGAATATTAAATGAGAATAGCTAATAACTTACAAGCTGTTAACACACACAGACAATTAGGTATCACTGGTGGATACCAAACAAAATCAATGGAAAAATTATCATCAGGATTAAAAATCAACAGAGCAGGAGACGACGCAGCTGGTCTATCAATCTCTGAAAAAATGAGAAACCAAATCAGAGGTTTATCACAGGCATCAGCTAACTCACAAGATGCTATATCATTGATCCAAACTGCAGAAGGTGCTTTAACAGAAACTCATAACATTCTTAAGAGAATGAGAGAGTTAGTAGTTAAAGCTGGTAATAAGGGAACAATGAGCACAGAAGACTTTTCAGCGATTGATGATGAAATACAAGAATTAAATGCAGAGTTAAGTGGTATAGCTCAACGTACCGAATTTAATGGTAAGGCATTACTAGACGGTAAATATAGTGGAACATTCCAAATAGGAGCTAATAAAACTCAAACTATGGACTTAGCAATCACAGCTTCTGGTACTTCAACTAGTAAGGTAGCATTGGGAGCTACAGGATTAAAAGTAAACGATATTACAATTAACAGTGGCACTGATATTAATGCAACGCTTGGTA
This sequence comes from Proteiniborus ethanoligenes, assembly GCF_900107485.1. Classification (NCBI taxonomy): domain Bacteria; kingdom Bacillati; phylum Bacillota; class Clostridia; order Eubacteriales; genus Proteiniborus; species Proteiniborus ethanoligenes. The sequence goes on along the minus strand of NZ_FNQE01000036.1, from coordinate 12,287 downwards.
AAGTAGATGAAGCTATAAAGACTGTTTCATCAGTTCGTTCAAAACTAGGTGCTAATCAAAACAGACTTGAATACACTATCAAGAACTTAGACAATGCTGCAGAAAACCTACAAGCAGCAGAATCAAGAATTAGAGACACAGACATGGCTAAAGAAATGGTAGAATTCACAAAACAAAACATTCTACAACAAGCAGCACAAGCTATGTTGGCTCAAGCAAATGCCAGTCCGCAAGGAGTATTGCAGCTCCTAAGATAATGGCAATTTGAAAGGGTCCCTTAAGGGGTAACCTTTAAGCGCAAATCGGGTGAATTGCTGGAACTTCCTAAAGCTTTCTTTCCTACAACGTAACTGGAAACGGTAAGCGTGAATGGCCGAAAAGAAGAAAGATGTAACAATGGATAATCAGCAGCCCAGCTCCTGTACCGAAAGGTTGGAGAAGGTTCAACGACTAGGATGAACCACCTAAAGCAAATGCCATGGTGATGAGATCCGTAGGGATAGAGGTGTCCCGAAGTACCCGACAACCTAAATAGGTTGAAGATATAGTCTGGCATGTATTGAAAAATATATGATTGCCCGCAAGCAAATATGGCACCTCAAGGAGTACTTCAATTATTAAGATAGTTTCTAAAGAAACATCGAAAAATAATGAAGATAGAACAAGAGCTAGGATTTTTTCCTAGCTCTTTCCTATTATAAATTTCAAAAATTAAAGTTTTCCTTCTTGCCTTAGTCTCCTAATTTTATCTACAGTACCCCAAAAAGATCTATTTATCGTGTTAGCTATATCTTTATCTTTAAATCCTTCTTTTTTCATTCTAATAATGGTTATTTCATCATCATTAGAATAACATTTATCAATTACTTCAAGAGGAGAAATTTTAATAGTTCTATATAATCTGGTCTCAAGGACTTCTTTTTTCTTTTCCATTAATCTGTTTTTTATATCTATCTTATATTCCATACATTTAACCTCTTCAACATATGGGCTTACTAAATTAATAAATCTCATTATTTCGTTCATCTTATTTATTTTAAGAATATAGTTTTTGCCATCGGGTCTTTTACTTAAATTAAATGAAATTCCAAATATGTTTAAAATATGATCTCTAAGGATTAAGTTTTCTTGCATAGAAAAATTTAAAGTATATAGAGTTATTTGAGGGGAAATGTAAATGTAACCGTTATTTTTTGCAGAAACATTAATAGTAAGACTACCATCATCCATATATAAGCAAGCAAGGCCAATTGGGTGATCGAGCACAGATATATTATTTTGAGTAATTGTTTTTACTTTATTTATGTAAAATAAATTATAAAGATTAGTATAAACTGAATGGCTAAAGGAGGAAAGCTTACCGTATTTACATTTATCATTAAACTTAAAGCCTACATTTTTAAGTTTTTCTGCTTTCCATTTTCTATATTCCGTTTGGTTATTTCCACCATGTTCTCTATAGTGAGCATTTTTACTTCTACCATAAAGTGCAAGGTTCCCGTCTCCTAGCAGGCTTCCTATGATAATATTCTTTTCTAATTGATTCAATTCAAGTGGAATAGTGTTTTTATCAAAACTTTCCTTTCTTTTTGCTCGAAGGCTGCTATACATTTTATGCATATAATACAAATCTTTTTTAACACCTAATTTATTTGCCCTCGACCTTAAAGCACATACAGTTATGTTAAGTTCAGCAGCTAACTCATATGTATCTGATTTAGGATAGTTTTTAATAATATAAGCATTAATATTATTCTCCGGAAAACACATTCTCGCACCCCTTCACGAACGTTTGTTCTCTAGCTATAGTATATAATATAAAGTAAGATTTTTCAAGCTATTATTGCTTAATCTTGTCTTAAGATTTCCCTACTTTCTGTCGATAATAGATAAGAAGATTGTCTAAATGACAACAAATTTGGAGGTATGAGATGAAAATTTATGTGTTAGATAAAGTATTAGAATATAACAATGATAAGAACAACATAGAACCAATGTTTCAAGAAATAGACGGCATATTAGATAAGTCAAATTATTTTTTTAGTCACTTAGTTATAGATAACCTAGAGATATATGAAGATTATCATGACTATTTTCTAGATAACATAAGAAATATAAGAGAAGTTAAAGTAATATCTAAAACATTAAAAGAATTAACAGCAAGCATTATGCTTTCAACAATAGATTATTTTAACAGAGCTATACCAGAGATAAGTATCCTCTCAGATGAATTCTATAAAACACCAGCTGAAAACTCCTGGACTAAGTTTTCAGATTTACTAGAAGGTATTGCCTGGGTAGCAGATTCATTTGTAGCTATAGACAATAATAGTAGATTAAGAGATATAGTTTCTAGCTATGAGGAATGGAATCATTATGCTAAAGACATTTACTCACTCCAAGAACTACTCGGAGAATTAGAAGAAGTCATGGAAAGCCAAGATACAGTTTCTATGGGAGACATTCTTTTTTATGAGATATCTCCACTGTTTCAAAGCATGAAAGAGAAGCTTGAAGGATTGGTTTCGAAGGGAGAAAACTAAAATGCTTTTAGTCGACAATATAGTAATATTAAAAGAGGTTTTTCCTACAACTTTGTTGAAATTAAGAGAAATAGAAAATAATATAGATGAAAAATTTGTAAAAATAGAAGAAGCTAAAAATGGATGTAAAACCCTATCAATAAAAAAAGAAGAAAAATGGGTATATCTCCATAGTAAATATAATCCTATAAGAGAGGCAGAAGCTATTATAGATGAATATAAGGACATAAAAGATGAAACTAGTGTTATTTTTTATGGAGTCGGTTTAGGATATCATATAGATGCTTTTTTAGAAAAACATCCAGATGTAAACTTTTACATATATGAGCCTATACCAGAAATACTTTATCATTACCTTTCTAATAAAGAAATAAAAAATCTTCCTTCAAAAAGATTAAAAAATATTATTACAGGTATGGATACACAAACTATAGGTTTGTTTTTAAATGAATTTATAGATAAATCTATGGGAAGGGTTGAGTTAATTACTTTACCTATACATAAACAGATTTTTCCTGAAAATTATAGAGATTTCCTAGATTCCTATAAGACAATAGTCAAAGGTAAAATGAGTAATATGGCAGTAGAAAGCTCATTCCAGAAACGCTGGATTTTAAACAGTATGAAAAACTTTAAAGAAATCATATCTACTCCTAATATAATGGTGGAGAAAAGAGGGCAGTTTAAAGGCAAAACTGCCTTACTAGTAGCAGCAGGTCCTTCATTAAATGAAGAGATAGAAAACATACGATATATTAAGGAAAATGGATTGGCATACATATTTAGCGTAGGCACTACTGTAAATACACTTATTAATAATAACATATATCCCCATGCAACCACTACCTATGATCCACAGGAAGTAAACCAAGTTGCAGTAAAAAAAATAAAAGAAATGGAGATATCTGAAATACCACTTATATTTGGATCAAGTGTAGGCTATGAAACGGTAGAAGACTATTCAGGGAAAAAATATCATATGCTTACAGATCAAGACACTGTATCTAGATTTTATTTAAGGACTAAGAACAATGAAAGCATAGATAGAGTTTATGATGCTCCAACTATATCAGTAATTACTTTGCAAATACTTTATAATCTTGGATTTAGTGAAGTTATTTTAGTAGGACAAAATCTAGCATACTTAGGTGAAAAAAAATACTCTTCAGGCTCTGTTTATTGGACCGGATTAAGTGTGGCTGAAAAAGCGAAAGCTAAATTAGTAAAAGATGTTTATGGAAATGACATATTAACTAATCCAGGCTATATAACTATGAAAGAGCAGCTAGAGTTTTACATAAAAGAATATGAGGGGTTGAAGGTAATAAATGCAACTAAAGGTGGAGCACATATAGAAGGCACAACTTTTATGGAGCTTGAAGAAGTAATAAAGAATCATCTAAATACAAAAATAGTAGAAGAAGGTTGGCTAGAATGCAATCCTACTGAATACGATATAGATTACCTAATATCTCAATCAAAAAAAATGGACAAGGAATATGAGGAAGGATTAAAACTAATTAAGGAATATTATAAAGTACTCAACAGTATAAGTACTTTTATTAAAAATAAAAACTATAATCAAGCAGAAAAGATGTATATAAAGCTAGACAAGGTGTTTTCTAAAATAGAAAAAAACAAATTCTTTATGACCTTTATTATTCCAAGGAACAGAGTAAGCTATAAAGCACTGATAGATAGTATTGATAGCTTAAATGAAGAAAAAGATAAAACCTTAAAAGGCGAAAGAATAGTAAACAGCTTTAAGTATTTTATGGATTTATGTAAAAAAGATATAGATGAATTATTCCCAACTTATGAAGAACTAAAAAGAACTATATTAGAATATAATTAATCCATTTTAGTTAGGGGGAAGTAAGGTGTTAACAGATAAAGCTATACTAATAACAGGGGGAACGGGCTCCTTCGGACAAAAATTTATAGAGATGATATTTGACAGATATAGTCCTTCAAGGGTTGTAATTTATTCCAGAGATGAATTTAAACAAGATGTAGTTAGGAAAAAATTTTCCTCTATATTGTCAAAGGATCAATTTTCAAGGTTGAGATTTTTCATAGGAGATGTAAGAGATAAGGAAAGATTATATAGAGCCTTTAAAGGAGTCGATTTTGTAATACATGCAGCAGCAATGAAACAGGTGCCTGCTTGTGAATATAACCCTTTTGAAGCTATAAAAACTAATATCCATGGTGCACAAAACATTGTAGATGCAGCTTTAGATTGCGGTGTCAAGAAGGTAGTAGCTCTATCCACAGACAAAGCAGTTAATCCAATTAATCTTTATGGTGGAACTAAACTTGTGTCCGATAGACTATTTATCTCCGCCAATGCATACTCAGGTGGAAAAGGAACCATATTTTCAGTAGTCAGATATGGAAATGTGGCAGGAAGTAGAGGTTCAGTAATACCATTTTTTAAAGAATTAACAGAAAAGGGAGAAAGAGAACTGCCTATTACTGATTTTAGAATGACTAGATTTTGGATTACACTAGAAGAAGGTGTAGAGCTTGTATTTAAAGCACTAGAAGAATCAAAGGGTGGAGAGACTTATATATCAAAAATACCTTCATTTAAAATCACTGACCTTGCCAAAGCTATGCTGCCAAGCTGTAAACTAAAGGAAGTAGGTATAAGAGAAGGTGAAAAGCTAGACGAGGTTATGATAACTAAGGATGATTCTAGATATACCTACGAATATGAAAAACACTATATAATATACCCGCACTTTGATTGGTGGAGTTCTAAAAGATATTTTACTAGTGGTGGAAAGCTTATAGAAGAAGGCTTTGAGTATAATTCAGGAACTAATAAAGAATGGTTAAGCATTGAAGAATTAAGAGAACTTTTATTTAAATTAAACATGTTACCATTCATAGATAATTATAATGAAGAAGTAGCAGCAACCAGAGAATAATGAAGATAGGTGGAATATATATGAAACCAGCAATATTAGGAGGAGCTCCTATAAGAACTACATCGCTACCCTATGCAAGACAATATGTAGATGATGACGATTGTCTTGCTGTAAATAAAGTACTAAAATCAGCTTTTTTAACTACAGGACCAAAGGTTAAAGAATTTGAAGAGGAAATAGCTAATTATGTAAAGGCTAAATATGCAGTTGCATTTTCAAATGGTACTGCTGCATTACATGGAGCTTGTTATGCAGCTGGTATTGGGGGGGGAGATGAAGTAATTACTACTCCTATAACCTTTGCAGCTTCATCTAATTGTGTCCTTTACTCAGGTGGTACTCCTGTATTTGCAGATATTGATGAGAATACTTTTAATATAGATGTAGATGAAATAGCTAAAAAAATTACTAATAAGACCAAAGCAATAATTCCAGTGGATTATACTGGACAGGCAGTAGATATAGATGGTATCAAGGAGTTAATTAAGGGTACTGATATAGTCATTATAGAAGATGGGGCACATTCTTTAGGTACTAAATATAAAGGTGCTAGAGTTGGTGGCTTAGTAGATATGGCTATGTTCAGCTTTCATCCAGTAAAGACTATAACTACTGGCGAAGGTGGCATAATCACTACAAATAATGAAGAGTATTACACAAAACTAATAAATTTTAGATCTCATTGCATCACAAGAGATATTGACCAGCTTATAAACAAAGATATTGGCGGCTGGTATTACGAACAGCTTGACCTAGGATACAACTATAGAATGACTGATTTTCAAGCAGCTCTTGGAATTAGTCAAATGAAGAAAATTGATTGGTTTATTCAAAGACGTAAGGAAATTGTTGAGAGATATAATGAAGCATTTAAGGATTTAGAGGGAGTTATCCTTCAAGAAAATGCTGACTTTTCAGATACTGTAAATCATTTGTATGTAATAAAACTTAATTTGCCAAAATTAAAGGCTGATAGAAAAGAGATATTTGATGCCTTTCAAGCTGAAAATATTGGTGTATATGTACACTATATTCCAGTATACTGGCACCCATACTATCAAAAGCTAGGATACAAAAAAGGCTTATGTCCTAAGGCAGAAGAGTTATATAATGCAATGCTTACAGTCCCACTATTCCCAGCTATGACTGATAATGATGTAGAAGATGTAATTAAAGGCTTTTATAAAATAATAAATTACTACAGAAAGTAAAGAGGGATAGCATGAGAATACTTCTTACAGCAATAGGAAAAAGAGTTCAATTAATCAATCATCTAAAGAAGACAAATTATGTAGCAGGAGTAGACGTAGGAGATTTAGCACCAGCTAAGTTTTTTGTAGACTCTTTTTTCAAGGTTCCACCATGTAATGATATAGAATATGTAAATTCACTATTAAACATATGTAAGAATGAAAAAATTCATATGCTAATACCCTTATATGAAAAAGAATTTCTGATCCTTGACAGTAATAGGGAGAGATTTAAAGAAGTAGGCACTATTCTTTTACTAAGCAGTAGATTAATTTTAGATATTTGCAATGATAAATGGAATACTTATAACTTTTTCAAAGCGAACAATATCAATACCCCTAGAACATATTTAGTAGAAGAAATAAAAGAAAATCAAAGTATAGCTATAGACTACCCTGTAATAATAAAACCTAGAGATGGAATGGGCAGTAGAGGAATATTTTATGCTAAGGATAGAGAAGAGCTATTCCACACTATCTCAGGCCTAGAAAATTATATAATACAAGAAATGATAGAAGGAACAGAATATACTCTTGATGTCTTATGTGGTCTAGATGGAGAAGTAATATCTATAGTACCTAGACAAAGACTAGAAGTAAGAGCAGGAGAAGTATCTAAAAGTAAAGCAGTAAAGGATATCAGATTGATAGAATCTACATTGGAATTGATAAATAAAATGAATTCAATGGATAATCATAAGGCTATTGGTCCAATGAATATACAATGCATAGTTAATAATAACGGTGAAATAAAATTTATAGAGATAAACCCAAGGTTTGGAGGAGGAGTTCCTTTAACCTTTGAAACTGGTGTAGATTATGGACAAATACTTAATGAAATGATTTTGGGTAAAAAAATCGAACCGATTATTGGTAAATTTGAAGAATTGATTATGCTAAGATTTGACGATGCAGTATTTATTAAGTAAGGGTGAAAACATGATAGAAGTAATAATATTTGACTTAGATGATACTTTATACAACGAAAGAAACTTCGTATTTAGTGGCTTTACGGGAGTAGCTAAATACTTAAGTGAAAAATACAGTTTAGATCGAGATATTCTTTACGAGGATATTTTAGATATATTTCAAGAACAAGGAAGAGGAAAGATATTTAATATATTGTGTGACAAACATGGACTAAAGGAAAATATAGAAAATCTAGTTAGTATATATAGAAACACTTTACCTTATATTAAATTATATGATGATGCACTTTATGTATTAGAAAAGCTAAAAGGTCAATATAAGCTAGGAATAATAACAGATGGAAAGAATACAGTTCAATGGAATAAAATAAATGCTCTAGATGTTGAAAAATATATGGACAAGATAATAGTAACTGATGATCATGGAGAGGATTATTGGAAACCAAGCGAAAAGCCATTTATGGCTATGCTAGAGTATTTTGGTGGCAATCCAGAAGAATATGTCTATATAGGAGACAACCCTAACAAAGACTTCATAGGATGTAAAAAGCTAGGGATAAATACAATAAGGATAATCCGAAAAACTGGAGATCATATGAATACTTTTTTAAATGAGGAATATGAAGCGGACTATAAAGTAAATTCATTATTAGAGCTAGAAAACATACTTAAACTTCTAAAATAAAGGGATGAAAACAATATGAAAATTCTCTGTATAGTACAAGCTAGAATGGGGTCAGAAAGGCTTCCAGGCAAGGTTATAAAGCCTATCTTGGGGAAACCAATGATCTTATACACATTAGATAGACTGAAAAGAAGTAAATACATAGATGAAATAGTACTAGCCACTTCAACTAGTGAAAAAGAAGAGCCTTTAGTTCAGGTGGTTGCTCAAGAGGGCTACAATATATTTAGAGGAGAAGAACACAATGTCCTTAAAAGATATATAGATGCATATGAAAAATTCGGTGGAGATATAATCATCCGTATTACAGGAGATTGTCCATTAATAGACCCTCAAATTGTGGATAATGTAATATCTCATTATCTTATGTATGACTATGATTACGTAAGGCTAGATGTTCCAGATACTTTCATCAGAGGCTTTGATGTAGAAGTATTTTCAGCTAAAGCATTAGAAAGGGCTTACGAAGAAGTAAATAAAAGCGATGAAGAACAGTATAAAGAACATGTGACATTATATATGTATAGAAATAAAGATAAGTTTAGGGTTGGGTATGTAAAAGGGGACAAGCTGTATAATAAAGATTATAGGCTTTGTGTTGATACAGTAGAGGATTTTGAAGTTGTGAGTAAGGTTTATGAATATTTTAAGGATGAGTATGTAGGGGCTAAGGAAGTGGTGGAGTTTTTGGATGGGAATAGGGATGTGGCAGAGATAAATATTGGTGTGATGCAGAAGGGTAGGTAGTGTATTTAACAAAATGTTATGAGATTATTGGTTGATATGTGTATTACTTAGAGGGGAATACTGATGTTATAAGAATGATTGTCCAGTGGCAAGTCTAAATATATATAGAATAGAGAAGAAGGGAATATGATGAGTGGTATAAATGGGATTTATAGTGCTATAAAGATCGACCATATTGAAAACAGAGTAGATAAAATGAATAATGCAATTGCCCATAGAGGAATGGATGCATCTAAGATTTTAGTAGTTAATGAAGGTATAGCTTTTGGGTACAGGAGATTATCGACAATAAATATTGGTGACAGACCAAATCAACCATTAACAAGTAATTCTGGAAGATGGACAATTGTTTTTGATGGGGCAATTTATAACTATAAGGAACTTAAAGAAGACTCAAAATATGATCTTTCAACTAGTTATGATGCAGAAGTAATTTTAGCTTATATTGAAAATTATGGACTAGAAGCATTTCTTAATGATAGTAATGGGATATATGCTATTGGATTATATGATAAGTATGATGACAAGCTTTATATTGTAAGAGATAAACTCGGTGTAAAACCGATTTATTATGCAGTTAGCAATAATAGTTTTATTTTTTCATCTGAAATAAAAGGAATTTTAAGTAGTGGACTAGTTGAAGCTGAATTTAATGAAGATGCTATTGATGAATATTTAGGAAACCGCTATGTTAGGGCACCATATACTTTTTTTAAAAACATTTTCCAATTAGAAGCAGGTTGTATTATGATGGTAAATCAAAATCTTGCACTTCATAAGACAGTTTACTGGGAGTTACCGACAGAATTTAATTATGAACAAAATTATGAAGAAGAAAAAATTGTTAAAGATTTTAAGGTGGAGATAATTAATTCAATAAGTAGAAGCTTGGCAGCAGACGCCCCAGTAGGCACGTATTTGAGTGGAGGTGTTGATTCTAGCTTGATTACTGCTATTACTTCAAATTTATTAAATGAGAGAATAAACACATATATAATTGGATTTAACGATTTAAATGAATTTGATTATGCAAATATGGTTGCTAGCAAATATAATACTAGGCACCATCAAATTGTTATGGAAGAAGATAAGTATTTTGATTTAATTGGAAAAGTTATTTCTTATAAAGATGCTCCTCTTGGAGTTCCAAATGAAGTATTGCTTACATTTTTGTCAAGAATAATCAAACAAGATGTTACTGTATTATTATCTGGTGAAGGAGCAGATGAATTACTGGGAGGATATGGTAAAATATTCAGGTCTCCATTTGATTACTTTTACGAGGAAGAAAAACATAATATTATGTTTTATGACTATTTTATTAATAAGTATGAATATGTGCCTAGAGACATAAGGGACAAGTATTTAAATACGAAAAAAACTTTAAGAGAAACTTTTGACAATTCAATAGGAGCTGAGTTTGAAAAAAACAGAAATGAAGAGAATGTTTTTAGGTTTTTTCATAAATACCATGTAAAAGGATTGCTTCAAAGGATTGATACGACAACTATGCTGGAAGGAATAGAAGCTAGAGTGCCGTTTTTAGATCATGAATTAGTTGAATATGCCTATAAAAATATCCCATATAGTCTAAAACTAAAGTGGAAAGATCATAGTTCAAAAGAAAAAGCAAAAAAACTATCTTCAAATGTATATAGTGAAGAACTTGATATTCCCAAATACATACTTAAAAAGATATCTTATGATTTTTTGCCTAAAGAAGTAATTGAAAGAAAAAAGATGGGCTTCCCTGTTCCTCTAAATGAATGGATAAAAAAACTTGAAGAAGAGGCAAAGCAGATTTTAAAAGATGCATATTGGTTTAAGGTAGATAGGTTAGATGAGATGATATTAGAAGCAAAAAAAGATGTAAGAACGGGTCAAATAATTTGGATGTTTATAAATATCGAATTATTTAGAAAAAAATATTTTGACAAATCATGGTTATGGTAGTCCGCTTTTTGTAAATATACCTAGTTTAAAGAAAGAATAAATATAAAGGAGTTTTATTTATGGTTATTGGCTATACAACTGGAGTATTTGATCTTTTTCATATAGGACATTTGAACATGCTAAAAAATGCTAAAGCAATGTGTGACAAGTTGATTGTAGGAGTTACTACTGACGATCTTGTATCATATAAAAATAAAAAATCCGTAATCCCATTTGAAGAACGTATCGAAATTGTTAGAAGTATTAAGTATGTTGATGCAGCCATAGCACAGGAAAATATGGATAAAATCGAGGCTTGGAAGAGACTAAGGTTTGATATTATGTTTGTAGGTGATGATTGGTATAATACAGAAAAATGGAATAATTTTAATAAGCAATTTGAAGAAATGGGAGTAAGAATAATTTATTTTCCTTATACTAAAGGAACATCTTCGACACTAATAAATGAAACGCTAAATAACCTGAGAAATGTTTAACTTGGATAGAATGGATATAGGTTAAATATAATATAAAAAACACAATAACACGGTATTAACATAAGGGAGAATATGAAATGAAAATTATTATTTTTGGAACAGGTAGTTATGCTGAAAGTTTACTTAGTAGAATAAATAAAGATGATGTTGAAATAATCGCAGCATCGGACAACAACTCAGATAAATGGTGGACAAGCTGGCATGGAATAGATATTATTCCACCATATAAATTAAAAGAGTATGAATTTAACTATATATTAGTTGCAAGCATGTATACAAAAGATATAGTAGAAGGATTATTGGATATGGGACTAGACATAAGGGAAATCATTTGTACTTACAATCAATATGAAATAAATTTCGAACACAATAAAATTCTAAGACATATTTTTAATATGGGGGAAAAACACAAAATTGCTTTGATATCTTCTATTTAGCCCCCTAACCGTTTTGGACAATCACACACGATTATAGTAAAATATAATCAACAGGAGGTTGCCAGAATGAGAAGCAAAAATACAAGATATCCAGAAGAATTTAAACGTCAAATTGTTAAAGAAGTAGAGGAAGTTGGTAATGCAACTTTAGTAGCAAGAAAGCATGATATTGTCCCAGGCACGGTTACAAGATGGGTTAGAGAATCAAAGGAAGCTAACAAAACGAATAATCCTCTTAATATAGATTATAGCACTAATTCCTCCTTAGATAAGGAGAATGAGCAACTAAAGAAGCTATTAGGCGAAAAGGATCTTGAAATAGCAATCCTTA
>NZ_FNQE01000035.1 GCF_900107485.1 Proteiniborus ethanoligenes | reverse complement strand
TAGAATTAACTGAAAAAGAATTAGAATTTAGGAACGATAGAGCTTCAAAAATTCAAATATCAGTATCTGCGTTTCCTTTTGAAAAAACACTACAAGACTTTGATTTTGATTTTCAGCCATCTATAAACAAAGCTCAATTGTTAGATTTTGAAAGTTTAAGATTTCTAGAGAATAAGGAGAATATACTTTTCTTTGGATCTTCTGGCGTTGGTAAAACTCACTTAGCTGTTGCAATTGGGATTGCTGCAGCTAAGAACAGAAATATGGCATATTTCATATCTTGCCATGATCTAATTATGCAACTAAATAAGGCACATGCAGAAAACCGTTTAGAAGCTAAATTGAAGCATTTTGCTAAATATAAGTTGTTAATAATAGATGAGATAGGCTATTTACCTATTGATAAACAAGGAGCAAATCTATTATTTCAACTAATAAATAAAAGATATGAGAAAAACTCAACTATAATTACTACAAATCAGCCTTTTAGTAAGTGGGGAGAGGTATTTTCAGATGTAACCCTAGCTAATGCAATTCTAGATAGATTAATCCATCATTCAAGCATTATTAAGATTACAGGACCTTCTTATAGGCTAAAAGGTAAAATGGATTTGATAGAAAGTAAAAAAGGTAGCAATAACTAATTCTAATAATTGTACATTTTGAGATTCTAATAAATGTACAATTTGGGATTGACATTTACAGGCCGATACCTTCGCCGTCTACAACTTACTAGACGCTCAGCTTTATTCGATAGCATAAGGCTTGCTGGAGTATCGTAACTTCTATAATAGGTAAGTTAAAAGTGACTTCGATTAAAAAATACATAGTGACGGTGTATTATACTATTAAATGTTATTGAAAATAAGTTTTTATATTTATATCGTCTTTAAACTAAAGTCAGCCAGGCCCTGTATTATATTAATCATAACGGCAAATAAGTGAAGAGATAGGTGTGGGAGTGTAAGTAGGTATAGGACGGGACTTCTCCTACATACCTACGGTATGCTTATTTTAAGAGGTTACTCATCTTGCCCGTCGAGATAGTCGGCTATCCTACGTTTGCTTATCTTAATACAGTCATTGCTGATATCAGTTCCGATAACCTTAGCACAGGAGCCAGTACGAAGGCTTGCCAACAGACTTGTTCCCGACCCACAACAAGGGTCTAGCACTACACTATCTCCTTGCTGCAAGAATCTCTTTGCAAGCTCATCAAAGACATCGAGTGGTTGTTCCCATTCTATTTCACGATTTTTATTTGCAGGTTCAGCTGTAATCAAGTCGCTATAAATCTCACCTTTATATCTACTACCTGCTGTCAAATGTATAACTGGTTTTGCAAAAGAACTAACACCTATCCAGCCTAAATTAGATGACCGTCTTGGAAATATAGTCGTAAGCGTCCAGTTATAATAGAGTCTTTTATCAGTGCGTAGAGCGTCTAGTATATCAGGTAGTGCAACGTAGCCTGTCATACAAACAAGACTAGCAATACCGTCTTTCTTTAGAAGCCTACCTGCAAGATGACTCAGTATACGGTAAAGCTCGATATGGTCAACAGAGTAGGGTAAGTCCGTCAGTATTAAGTCTACACTATCATCCGGTATCCAACTTAAATCGTCTTTAAGCAAGTCGCATTGTCTGATATCTACCTCTGGTACTACACCAGAGGTATTTTTGCGTCTTGCAGCTTTTCGTTTCCTATTAAGTGCAGCTTGGGAACTGCGAGGACTAAGAGAGCCACGCTCCTGCATGAAATCCAACACTTCGGGTGCCTTTAATGCACGGAGTCCTCTTGCGTCAAGTTTACCAAGTATTTCAGGATGCTCTTTTAGGTATGGGTGAGATAAGTATTCAGGAGGAGTGTCCACAGTGGTTAATTGACCACTTTCAAGTAACTCTTTTCTTACTTTTTCTACCGTAACATGACTTACTCCAAGTTGTCTACCTATAGATCTCGACGACAGCGACGGTTCGATTTTTATCTGTTGCTTTATCAGAGCACGCTTCTCAGCTTGCGTTAATTTCTTTGTTCGAGACATTTTATATCCTCCCTAAGGCGATGATTATGAGTTAATTATACCTACTACTAGGCCGAAAGGCCAGTCAAAAATTTTACTCTATTTATCTGCTGTAGAATCAGGCATCGCATAAAACACCCCAAATACAAAAATAAGGAGGTGTTTTTATGAGAAAGAAATCAGCAAAGATTAGAATTTTGAGAACCTTAAAGGAAAAGGAAGTGACTAAAGAAGATATTGAAATGTTTAGTGATTATCCAGATGTGGTGGATGTAGAACAGATGAGTGAAATGCTTGGTATCAGCATAAAAACAGGCTATAAACTTCTAAAGGAAAATAAGATTCAGCACTTTAAGATTGGACGAACCTATAAGGTACCTAAGCATAATATTTTATTTTTTATGAAGTCAGCCTAAAAAATCTATTGCGTTGAACATTGTAGGCAACTAACTAAGGCGGTATACTATAGCAGTCAGTGGTAGATAGACTGGCTGCTATCATTAAAAGGAGGAATAAGAATTATGGTAGCAGGACACTTGAGAGAAAAGAATGGCTATTTTCAAATGATATTGAATTATAAGGACGGTGATAATAAAAGAAGAACGAAATCAATAAGCACAGGACTTCCTATAAAGGGAAACAAGAAGCGTGCTGAGGCTATGCTATTGGAGACTAGAAAGAACTTTAGACCAGAGGATATAATGACGGGCAAGAACACGCAGTTCCATAGCTTCCTCGATAACTGGTTGAAAGACGAGGCGAAGAACCTAGACGCAGAAACATTCGCATTATACTCACATAATGTAAGACTTTTTATCGGCCCTCACTTTAAGAGCCTAGCGACACAGGTATGCGAGATTAAAACGTCAACCTTAGAGAGTTATTACAACTATGAAAAGACTAAGAACCACGCCTCTAAAAAGACAATTTTACAGCTACACGAGATAATCACATTATCCCTTGATTATGCAGTAGAGTTAGGTTGGATTGAGAGCAACCCAGCCAAAGGTATAAATCCAGCAACAAATGAGGTATCGGTCTTATTTACGGACTTTATGTTAGAGTGGCTGGAAATGATGAAATCGAGGATTGCAGAAGCAACTTTTGCGTCTTATAGCAGTACGATTAAGCTAAGTATAGTACCCTACTTCAAAGATAAAGGCTATACGCTGACAGATATGGAGGAAAATCCAAAGTATATTCAAGACTTTTATCAGTACGAGCTAAACAAAGGATTGACAGCCAATACGGTTATACACCGTCATGCTAACATTCGCAAAGCCTTACAGCACGCATTTCAGCTGGATTTAATCAAGTCAAATCCAGCAGATAAGGTTGAGCGTCCTAAAAAGGAGGATTACATCGCATCTTACTACAATAAAGACGAGCTTACAGTTTTATTCGAGGTATCCAAAGGAGACCCTTTGGAGTTGCCTATAATCTTAGCTGCTTACTACGGATTGCGTAGGAGTGAGGTTCTGGGTCTAAAGTGGAGTGCTATAGATTTTGAAAGAAAAGAAATAACAATCAATTATATTGTGACTGAAGCAAATAACGGAGACGGCCAAGGCAACTTTATCGTAGAAAAAGCAGGCACTAAGTCAAAATCTAGTAGGCGGGTACTACCTTTAGTTAAGCCAATTGAGGACTTGCTAGTTAAAATGAAGCAGGAGCAGGACAAAAACAGAAGGTTATGCGGTAGTAGTTACAACGATAAGTACCTAGACTTTATAAATGTCAATGAGTTAGGCGAGAGAATTAAGCCGAACTATATAACCCAGCACTTTGCCATAATCTTAAAAAAGAATGAACTAAGGAAAATCAGATTCCACGATTTACGTCACTCTTGTGCGACTTTACTGTATGCTAATGGCGTAAGTCTTAAGGAAATCCAGCAGTGGTTGGGTCATAGCGACATTTCCACAACATCTAATATCTATACGCATTTGGATTATAGCAGTAAAGAAACCTCAGCTAATGCGATTTTATCCGTGTTAGCTCCAATACAAGGAGGAGGACAGGCAGAAGCCTCTACGGAATATGAACAATAATCAAAAAAAAATAAAAAGCTCCATAGTTGGTAGCTATGGAGCTTGGATTTTCTGGTGCCGATGACCAGAGTCGAACTGGTACGAACGTTCGTTCGTCGCATTTTGAGTGCGGTGCGTCTGCCTATTCCGCCACATCGGCATTTGGTTTTATCCGTACCACTCACCTCAGACCTAGAAGTTGGAGGGATATAGTGGAGGGATATTGAAAAATTACACATTATTTAATTGCTTGAACCCTTGATTTATCAAGGCTTCTGGTGTATGCTTGCTGAATAGACGAATTGGATTTTGAGTCGAGTGCGTCTGCCATTCCGCCACTCGGGCATATTAGCTACAAAAGAAATATTAGCACAAATAAGGTGAAAAATCAACAGTTAATTTTTTAAACATATAAAAAGATTAGAAAAATTGTCAAATAAATAACTTTTTAAAAAAGTCACACAAAACAAAAAATTATGTTATAATTCTTGTTATGATGCAAAAAATATTTCCTTTAAATCTAATAGATATTTTGGATATTAACAAATTTACTTTTAATTAATAGATGGTGGTGTAAAAATGGATCCAGTAACTCATGGAATAATAGGCCTAGGAATAGCTGCACTAAGTGGTCAGCCTTTAAGTATTGAAAATCCTCTTGTAGTTGGGGTTACCTTAGGTGCTATTGCCCCTGATTTAGATGTAGTAGTCAAGTATTGGGGCAATTATCAGTATTTAAAGCATCATAGAGGGGTAAGTCATTCCATTGTAGGTTTAGTCGGTATTTCTTTAATCATTACTTTTGGTTTATCTTTGTTTTATAAAGAGGCCAGCTTTTTAAATCTTTTGTTATGGGTATTTTTAGGTAGTGCAAGCCATACTTTTTTCGATATATTAAATTCTTATGGTGTAAGACCTCTGTTACCATTTAACAATAGAAAATTAGTAGCAGGCATACTAATGCTGTATGATCCTTTTATTACTGTATTAAGCTTGGGTTTGATATTTGTTAATGTGGATAGAGCAACAAAAATATTAGCAACGATTATCCTAGTTTCTTTATATATTTCTTTTAGAATACTAATAAAAAATAGAGTAAAGAAAATATTAGATAATCGATATAAAATATCAGAAAGAAAGGATAAGCTGTATGTATTACCAGCTCTAATGAATTTCTTTAAATGGGATTTTATAATACAAACTAAGAAATATAATATTGTAGGGCAGATTAATTTTATAACAAATAAGGTTAAGATTCGCAAGAAGCTTATTAAGCCCAATAATAAATTGATTAAGAAGGCATATAGAACTGAATTAGGAAGGTATTTCCGAGAATTTTCACCTGTTACTCATGTGGAGATAGTTGAACAAGATACTAACATTGAACTGAAAATTACAGACTTAAGATTCTATTTAAGAAATAATTTTATGCATCATGTAACCATAGTGTTTGATGAGAACAATCAAGTAATTGAAGAAGCCTTCCATCCATATAAATATGATAATAGAATAGTTGTGCAGAGTGCGTAAATAGTAGTTTTTAATATTAACACGATAGATATAAACATGATCAAGCCATGAAAACATGTTTATCCCTATCGTGTTTTTGTAATTATTATTTAATATTATATTCTGGATAAAGATAATAGAAATTACATAAACTCTTCTTGTACCAATAGAATAGTTCTACTTTTTCATATGAAGCAAAAGATTTACTATAACAGGAGGAGATTTATGAAAAAAATATTGCTTATTTTGCTATTATGTACATTAATCATTACTAAAAACTGCAAGGCACATGCAGAGCCACAAGTGCCTCAATATAGAATAGAAATAGATATACCATCTAGAGCCTTGTTCCTTATTGAAAATGATACTGTCTTGAAAAAATACCCTGTAGCCGTAGGAAAACCAGATAGTCAAACACCTATAGGAAATTATAAAATAGTGAATAAAATTATAAATCCATATTATTCTAAACAAAACATAGTAGGTGGAAGCTCTGCCAATCCATTAGGAAGCCGATGGATTGGTTTTAAACCCTTTTATGGAATTCATGGCAATAACAATCCTAAATCTATTGGTACCTTCATATCTGCTGGATGTGTTAGGATGTATGATAAAGACATAAAGGAACTATATGGTAAGGTCAAGCTAGGAGATCCAGTTGCAATAAAATATGAGTTGATTAAAATAGAAAAGGATATTGATGGATTAAATCCAGTAATAATTGTATACCCTGATTATTATTCTAAAATGCCAAATCTGCAGGAAAAGGTAGATGAAAAATTAATAGAGCTAAATTTAATTGAAAAAATAGAAATTAATAAAATGAAAGAATTAAAAAAGTTAATTAGAAAAGAAATAGTAGTATTTTCAGAACAGTGGGCCTACTTTATTAATGACAACTATGTTACCAATGATATTCTACTTATAGAAGATAATATGTATGTAAATGTAGACAAGGTATGTAAATTCTTGAATATAGACATAACTAATGATGAAAATGAAGATTATATAAGAGTATTTAATAGCTATATACCTATAGTAAAGGAAAATAACAATAGATATATACCTATAAACAGCTTAGAAGCTAACCTTGGAGGGGATCATAAAAAGAATCAAAGTCAACAAACAATAAAATATAATCTAAATTATCTACTTTTCAATAATAAGTTTGTTAAAGGAGAAATTTTAGATATAGAAGGAGAAACTCTTATTTCTCTAGATGCTTTGACACACCTGCTTAGTATAGAAGGCGAAGTACTAAATAACAAACCAAATATTTTAACTGATGGCTTAGAGACAGTAAGTACAATATTAAATGATAAGCACTATATTTCATTGATGGACCTTTCGGTGGAAATAGGCTTTAAATTTAGTATTTATACTAAAGACAAATATATTGAAATATTCTATTAGGCTATCTAAAATATAAAAACTTCTAATTTTGACTTCCAGAATTAGAAGTTTTTTTGTGCAAAAGTTTCTTAAAGATGGTAAAATAATATTTAAGTTTAAAAGATACCAATTAACATATATAATTATATGGGAAGTCCTTTTTTGAAGAGGGGTGAATAAATGGTTGATAGAGAGCAGAAACTGATAAAAAAGTGCATGAAAGGAAACCTAGAAGCATTTGATGAACTTATAGGAAAATATGAAAAGACAGCCTATAATATAGCTTTAAAGATGCTAAAAAATCCAGAAGATGCAATGGATGTATCGCAAGAGGCATTTATAAAAGTCTTTAGATCGATTAAAACCTTTAATTTTGGTTCTTCTTTTTCTACTTGGTTATATCGAATAGTGACTAATACCTGTTTAGACTTTTTAAGAAAAAAAACTACCAATGTGTACTCTATAGATAATCCAATACAAACTGATGATGGAGAGATAGAGAGGGATATTCCAGATGATTCTCATACTCCAGAAGAGTTACTAGAAAGAAAGCTGACAAAGGAGTTAGTAAATAACTCTATAGATAAATTAGACGATAACCATAGAACGGTGATTATTTTGAGGGACATTCAAGGATTTAGCTACGAAGAAATATCAACAATATTAGATTGTTCCATTGGCACAGTAAAATCTAGGATAAGTAGAGCAAGAAATAACTTAAAGGAAATAATAATTAGAGATACGGAACAAATGAAAGAAACTGTCGTCTAATAAATTGAAAGGAGGGATAGAATGAACTGTAATGATTTTATCGGAAATGTATCCTTATATATTGATGATGAATTGAGCAAAATTGAAAATAAAGAGTTTGAGCTTCATATTTTAAAATGTAATAATTGCAGAAGAGAGTATGAAGAAATGATAAATATTATTAAGAATGTAAGAGAGCAGGAACAGGTTGAGTTACCTGATAACTATAAATTTGAACTTAGAAGAAAGCTTAAGGAAGCAGCAAAAGAGGACAAGAAACCAAGCTGGAAAGTTATAACATCAATAGCTGCAAGCCTTATTGTCATGATTATTAGCTTTGGAATGCTAAGAGAAAATTTGAAATTGCCAAATATAAATAATGAAATTTCAAATGATAGCATGGCACCTCAAGCCACTAAAAGCAAATTGTCAGAAGAAAACATTGCACTTAGCATAGAACCAAGTACTGAGAATAAGGTTGTTGATGGAGAGCATATAATCACCGAAAATTTAGATGAAGAATCAGGTGATAAAGAAATGGCCATCTTTAGAAATAGTTCAATAGTTGAAGAGGCTGAGTTTGATAATTCAATGAACGATTATGGTGCCATGGCCTCTAGAAGTGGAATAGTTAATGGGAGAAAATCAATAAAAGAAGCATATTTATGTATCGAAACAGAAGAGCTAGATTTGGCTTCTAAGGATATTGCTGATCATGTAGAGGAAAACGGAGGCTATGTTGAGGCTTTTAAAACAGAAACTAATAAAGCTCATACAAGTACAAATAGCAAAAATTATTTGATTAAAATTAGAATACCAGCAGATAAATTTGAGGAGACCTTAGACTTTCTAAGGACCTTAGGCAATATTTTAGATGAAGAGTCAATGTTAAGTGATGTTACAGACCAGTATTATAGGATTGAGACTAAATTAAGAAATCTTAATGAACAAGAGGTTTTATTGAGAGAAATACTAGATAGAGCAGAGAGCATTACAGATATTTTACTTGTTGAAGATGAGATTGAAAAATTGAAGCAAGAAATAAGCACGGAATTAGGAGCTATAGAGAAAATTGAAAACGCAATAACCTTGCCCACCATTAATGCTAAGCTTAATGGTAATAAATAAAGGTGACGACTAATGGACTCATAAGAGTCCTTTTTATTTTAAGAGTCCTATTTGTTTACTGATTAGTTTTTTTAATATATACTTAAAGTTAAGGATTTGTTGAATAGATTGTGGTGCATAATAAAATAGAAATAGTTCTTAAGGAGTTGGTATAATTGACAAAAGGTAGATTTATGATTATAGATGGGAATAGTTTGCTTCATAGGGCTTTTCATGCATTACCTCCTTTGATGACTAAGGATGGAGTATATACTAATGGAGTATATGGTTTTCTGACTATGTTTTATAAGGTTACAGATGAATACAAGCCAGACTATATTAGTGTTGTTTTTGATAAAAAAACACTTACATTTAGACATAAGGAATATGAAGACTATAAAGCTGGAAGAGCGAAAACGCCTAATGAACTATCCATGCAGTTTCCTATACTTAAAGAAATAATAGATAATATGAATATACATAGAGTTGAAGCTGAGGGCTTTGAAGCAGATGACTTGGCAGGGACACTTGCTAGAATAGGAGAGGAAAACGAATTAGAGGTAGTTTTAGTAACCGGAGATAAGGACTATTTGCAACTAGCTGGTGATACAACTAAAGTACTGCTTACAAGAAAAGGCATATCTACTATGGAGATTTATGATAAAGAAGCAATTATTGAAAGATATGAATTAACACCACAGCAGTTCATTGATTTGAAAGGCTTAATGGGAGATCAATCAGATAATATACCAGGAGTTCCTGGAGTGGGAGAAAAAACTGGAATTAAGCTTTTAAAAGAATATAAGTCTATAGAGGGAATATACAATAATTTAGATGAAATTAAAGGAAAGCTTAAGGAAAGACTAGCTGAAAATAGAAATCAAGCATTAATGAGCAGGAGACTATCTGAAATAATTACTACAGTACCCCTAGAAGTAAATCTAGATAAGCTACTTTGGAGTGAGCCTAATAAAGAGGAGCTATACAATATTTATAAAAAGCTAGAGTTCAATAGCCTTTTAGGAAAGCTAGATTTAGAATCTACTACTCATAAAAAGGAAGCCACTACAGAAAAGCTAACTGTCGAAAATATAATACTTAAGGAAAAAGCTCAACTTGAAAATATTATAAAGATAATTCAGGATTCTAAGACTATGATTTTAAAGTTTTTAGTTGATGGAGATTATCCGTTAAAAGATGCTATATTGGGTGTAGGAGTTAAACCATCAATAGGAACAAACTATTATATCGATTTTATTGATGGAAATATAACCATTGAAGATTTTATCGATTTATTTAAGAAAATTCTAGAAAATGAAGAAATAAATAAGCTAGGGCATGATATTAAGCAGGAGATTTTAATATTATTAAGATATGGTGTTGATTTAAGAGGCATAGTATTTGACAGTATGATTGGGCAGTATTTACTTAATCCATCACAAAACGATTATAGATTAGAAAACCTGTCAAAGCATTATTTAAATATTGATATAGATAGTAAAGAGGCATTATTAGGTACTGGAAAAAACAAAAAAACCTTTGGTCAATTGCTGGTAACTGAAAGAATATCATATATATCTAATCAGCTAGAAATCATATGTAAAATAAAAGAGCCTATAGAGAATGCTATAAGTGAACAAAATATGGAAAGATTATTTTATGATGTGGAAATAGCATTAATTAGTGTGTTGGGTAACATGGAATTTTCTGGCTTTACTGTGGATGGAGAAAAATTAAAAGAGCTAGGAAAAGAGTTTGATATAAAAATCGAATCACTTACAAAGTCGATATATGAGTTTGCAGGAGGAGAATTTAATATTAATTCTCCTAAGCAGCTAGGAGAAATATTATTTGAAAAGCTAGAGCTGCCAGTAATCAAAAAGACAAAAACTGGATATTCCACTGATGCTGAAGTGCTTGAAAAGCTGGAGGAGATGCATCCTATTGCAGAGAAAATATTAGAATACAGACAAATAGTTAAGTTAAAGTCCACTTATGTAGATGGATTGATATCTGTTATTGACAAAAAAACTGGCAAGGTGCATTCTAGCTTTAATCAAACAATTACTACTACAGGGAGAATAAGCAGTACAGAGCCTAACTTACAAAATATACCTATAAGAACTGAAGAGGGCAGAAAAATAAGAAAGGTGTTCGTTCCAAGTAATGATGATTATGTTTTAGTGGATGCAGATTATTCTCAAATTGAGCTTAGAGTTCTTGCAAGCATTTCAGATGATCCTAAGCTAAAGGAAGCTTTTTTCACAGGTGAAGATGTCCATAGCAAAACAGCTTCTCAGGTATTTGGCGTTAGCCTTCAAGAGGTAACTCCACTTATGAGAAGTAGAGCAAAGGCAGTAAACTTTGGTATAGTTTATGGTATAAGTGACTATGGACTTGCTAGAGATTTGAAAATTACAAGAAAAGAGGCAAAAACATATATAGATAATTACCTAAAAAATTATAATATGGTAAAGGAATATATGATTAGTATTGTAGAAGAAGGAAAAAGAAAAGGATATGTAGAAACAATTTTACACAGAAGACGGTATTTACCTGAATTAGCTTCAAGAAACTTTAATATTAGATCCTTTGGAGAAAGGATGGCACTGAATACTCCTATACAAGGAAGTGCAGCCGACATAATTAAATTAGCTATGGTTAATGTTTACAATGAATTAAAAAAGCGAAAACTAAAATCAAAGCTTATTCTTCAGGTGCATGATGAGCTCATTGTAGAAACTCATAAAGAAGAAGTAGAAGAAGTGAAAGCTTTATTAAAAGATTTAATGGAAAATGCAATAGCCCTAAATGTTCCGTTGAAGGTGGATATGGAAATAGGTGATAGCTGGTATGACACAAAATAAAACAAAAATCATTGGACTAACAGGAGGTATAGGAACTGGAAAGAGCACTGTTTCTAAGATAATACAGGAAAAGGGCTTTCCTGTAATAGATGCAGATCTAATTGCAAGAGAAGTGGTTAATATTGGAGAACCAGCCTATATTGAAACTGTAAAAAGCTTTGGGGAAACAATATTAAGGGACGATGGTAGCATAGATAGGAAAAAGTTAGGTAGCATTGTGTTCAATGACACTAATTTAAGACACAGGCTAAATAGTATCCTTCATCCCCAAATTAATAAAAAAATGAAAGAGGAAACCTTTAAATACTCATTACTTTATAGGGTGGTTTTTCTAGACATTCCACTTTTAATCGAAGAGCTAGAAAATCTTAATAGCTCAGGCTTATTATTTGATGAAATATGGTTAGTATATGCAGATGAGACAACCCAACTAAAAAGAATTATAGAAAGAGATAAAACTGATTTAGCGGATGCAATTAGAAGAATCAATGCTCAAAAGTCTATAGAAGAAAAGTTGAAATATGCTGATGTAGTAATATACAATACAGGAAGCATAAAGGAGTTAATAGACAATGTAAACAAGGCATTAGAGGAAGTCTAGTGATTTTGGAGGGATGCTGTTGCAGATTATTACTATTAGATATAGAAAAATATTATCTTTATTTTTTACAATAATTATTCTAGCCTCTATTTTTTTTAGTATAGGGTGGTTTGGCAGGATTTTTTACCCTATAAAATATAAGGAACAAATATCTATATACTCACAAAAATACAATGTAGATCCTTTTCTTGTGGCTTCCATTATAAAGGTTGAGAGCAAATATAACAAGGATGCATTGTCACATAAGGGAGCAAAGGGATTAATGCAAATTTCGCCTATTACTGGTGAGTGGGGTTCGAAGGAGATAGGCATTTTAAACTATAAGGATGAGCTGTTATACGATCCCGAAATAAACATTGAAATAGGATGTTGGTATATAAATAAGCTAAAAAATCAATTCAATAATAATTTAGAGCTTGTGCTAGCAGCATACAATGGAGGAAGTGGTAATGTTACAAAATGGCTAAAGGATTTAAATTATAGTGATGATGGAGAAAGCCTTAAGTATATACCTTTTAAAGAAACTGAAGTTTATCTAATAAAAGTATTGAAAGCATACGATATATATAAAAAGCTGTATAATCATAACACTTTTGAGAATTAAAGAATAAATAACACTAGCTTAAAAATAATTTATCTTAAAAAACAAAGGAAAAGTTGTTATACTTATATTTAGGACAAGATAACTAGGATTTATTTAAATTATATTTTTATTCTTAAAGAGAGGATGAGAATTGTGAGCTACTTAAAAAGTATTAAAGATGTACAGGATTATTATATTAACAGGGATGAAAGGATGCTACATTCTGCAACTCATGAAGATATTCTTTCAGGGCTTACTACAGATATATATTTTTTTACTACCATGGACGTATTAGGCAGTTTAGGTATGAAAAGCAAGGAAGTAGTTGCAGAGATTTTTGCTAGAAAGCCTGGTGTTTTTGTAGGCATAGAAGAGGTTAGAAATATATTGAAAAATAATGGAGTTGAAATGTGGGCTCTTGAAGAAGGAACAGAGTTTCAAGCTAAGGAAACCTTAGTTAGAATAAAGGGACCATATGAAAACTTTGCTATTTTTGAATCAGTTATTCTAGGCTGTTTAGCTAGTCCAAGTGGCTGGGCAACTGCTGCTAGGGAGGTTAAGGAAGCTTGTGGTGACAAAACCTTTGTTGTATTTGGAACTAGACATGTTCATCCTTCCGTAGCACCAGTAATGGAAAGAGCAGCTAGAATTGGAGGAGCTAGTTCTGTAAGCAACATTTTAACCGCTAAGTTAATAGGAGAGAATCCTACAGGTACATTACCTCATGCATCTTTTCTAGTAGCAGGTGACACTCTGACAGTAGCTCAGAAATATGATGAAGTGATGCCAGAATCATATAAAAGAATTGTGCTAGTAGATACCTTTAAAGATGAGGTAGAGGAAACCTTAAGGCTTGCAAAGGAAATGGGCAAAAACCTATACGGAATCAGATTAGATACTCCTAGTGAAAGAGGGGGAGTTACTCCTGACTTAATTAAAGAAATAAGAGCTAGACTAGATATGGAAGGCTACAACTGGGTTAAGATTTTTGTTTCAGGTGGATTGAAACCAGAGAAAATTAAAATATTATCTGAAGCAGGGGCTGATGCGTTTGGAGTAGGCAGCTATATTTCTGGTGCACCTGCAATTGATATGACAATGGACATTAAGGAAGTAGAGGGTGTGTCAATAGCAAAACGGGGCAGAATACCAGGAATTGTTAATAACCCTAAGCTTGTAAAGATGCTCTAGCATTAAGGAGGAGTTAGGTTGAGAAGCAAGAAACTTTGCTTATTAATAGCAATAGTAATATTACAAATATTTACTTTAAGTGGATGTAATCTAAATGAAAATCTAGATAATACAAATGATTCAGAAATAGGCTTTGAAGATAATATTGATGACACACCTATATATGGTGGAGAGATTATTGTACCATTGCCTTATACTATAACTCTTAATCCTATATTAGCTACTGATAGGACCCTGTATGCATTTAGTAAGCTTATATTTGAAGGATTATTTGATGTGGATAGTGATTTAAGTGTAAAGAACGTTTTAGCAGAAAGCTATAGCTTTGATGGGGATGGCACAGTTTTAAACATTACTCTTAGAGATAATGTAAAATGGCACGATGGAGAGGATTTTACTTCTAATGATGTAAAGTTTACAATAGATGCTTTAAAATATGGTCTCTCTATTAATATTTTATCTAATGAAATGCCAGATATAATAAAATTGTCCTATTCACTAAAATATCTAAAGGAAGTAAAGGTGATTGATGAGCTAAACTTGAGATTAACTTTTGATAGAGCCTATGGTAATGCTCTAGAGGGGCTTATATTCCCAATAGTTCCAAGTCATATTTTTGTGAGAGAAAAAAACATAAGAATAGCCTATGAAAGAGCCTTGAAGGCCGATGGCTATAAAGCCATAGGGACAGGACCCTATAAGGTAGTTGAAAATAAAAAACTTAAAGAGGTAATTCTTGAGTCAAATAAGGATTACTGGAAGGGAGAACCGTATATATCAAAAGTTATTGGGAAATCTCTAAAGGATGAAAAATTAGCAATTACCTCCTTTGAATCAGGACAAATAGATTTAACCACAAGCCTAGGAGTAGATTGGGAAAAATATGCGCAAAATAAAAAGGTGGATATATATGAATTCACATCAAATAAATATGAGTTTTTAGGGTTTAATTTTCGAAACGAAATGTTTATGGGGGAAAAAGGTAAAGGGCTTAGGAAGGCCATAGCATATGCCATTGATAGACAATCTATTATAGAAAAAGTATATCTTGGACATGCAACAAGAAATGATGTGCCTATCCATCCTGACTCTTGGCTAATATCTGATGAAGCAAATTCATATGGCTTCAATGCAAATAAAGCAAGACAGATACTTACCTCAGCTGGCTGGAAGGACGAAGATAAAGACGGTTTTTTTGAAGATATTGATGGAAATCGTCTTTCACTAAGACTTACAACTAATTCATATAATGATTTAAGAAGAGAAACTGCTAATATAATAGCAAATAATTTAATTAGCATAGGTATTGATGTTGTAAAGGACTATAATGAAAATAAGGGAGAAAATGTTACTGAAGAAATAAAGAATAATCAATGGGAAGGTTTAATGCAAAAAATAACAGGTGGCAACTTCGACATAGTTTTATTAGGCTGGGAAATGTCTTATATTCCTGATTTATCCTTTGCATTTCATTCTTCTGAAATAAATAGTGGCTCAAATTTTTTAGGATATAGCAATGAAAAAATGGATGAACTACTAACACTTGCACAGCAAACTATACGGGCTGAAGATAAAAAAAGAATATATGAAGATATTCAAAGCTTGATAATAGATGAACTTCCATATGTGAGTTTATTTTTCACTAACTCATCAGTACTAGTAAATAATAATATTAGAGGTGAAATTAATCCTACATTTACCCATACTCTCAACAGCATTACAGAATGGTATATACCTGAAGAATTTCAGAGAAAAGAAGATTTGTTAAATGATAATGATTAAATATAATTCCAGATTGAGCTATAGTTCAATCTGGAATTACTAGGCTATAATGAATTAAATTATAGTTGACAGAAGAAGGGTTTTTAATTATAATATATTCGTTAACCCTAAATGCAGGACTGGCGGAACTGGCAGACGCACTATCTTGAGGGGGTAGCGGTCGAAGACCGTACGAGTTCGAGTCTCGTGTCCTGCACCATATAAATACAAACAATATGCTCTCCTGAGTAGACAGATATAATAATAGAAATCTGTTTATGAAAGGAGGGCTATTTTTATTTAGAAGAAAATGAATTATTGATTAACTTTTAATACTTTGCAGGGAAAAAAAGTTATATATAGAATAAACATTTATAACAATAGGTAAAGGCTCTCTTTTTGATGTTGTCTAAAATCTTTTCAATAATAGACATAATAAAAATCAAATTTTATTAATTTATTTGAAATTGCTATCATAATCTATTAGTATAAAGAAAGAGGAGGGCAAGCTATGAGACGAATTACTAGAACGAAAATAAATAAAAACAAAAAGGACAGGCTTTACACAATTGTTGCCTTTTTTATAGCAGCACCTATTATATCTATCTTATTAGGATTTTTTTTAGTGCAATATGTAATTCTACCTAGGCTTTCTGAAGGAGAAAACACTCTAAATCCAATAGAGCATAGGGTAGAAGAAAACAAAGAAACAGAAGCTGATGATATAAGCAATGATTCAGTTTATGAAGATGATTTAAATAACCAAATAGGAGACACAGAAGAATCATCAGATAATACTGACTTAGTAGATAGTCTCCCTAATACGGGAGATGAAGAGCAAAGAGAGGTTACATTTTATAGTGTACAGCTCGGAAACTTTAGCAGCATAACTAATGCAGAGAGCTTTATCAAAGAGCTTAAGGAAAATAATATTGATGGATTTATTATTAGCAATGGAACATTTAAGGTCTTTACAGGAGAATTTAACTCTAGGGATGATGCATATAAGCATCTAGAAGGTATAAAACCAATATATGAAGATGCTTTTGTAAACTTAGTTTCAAAAAAACAATAGAGTATGTTAAAATTATATTATAGTGAATGAAATCCTTTTCCAATTGATTATTGTTTATAGGCTAGATATAGTTGGATTTTATTTAAAGGGGTTTTAAAGCTTGGAAATTCAAGATTGGGGTGGGAAAATGAAGCTAAGAGAAATAGAACAAATATTAAATGCAGAGGTACTAGTAGGAGAGGAATTCTTAGATAGGGAGGTTTTTTCAGCCTTTGGTTCTGACTTAATGAGTGATGTACTTGCATTCATAAACGATAAATCAATATTATTAACTGGACTTACTAATCCACAGGTAATAAGAACTGCTGAGATGGTGGATCTTTTTGCTATTGTATTTGTTAGAGGCAAGATGCCGAGTCAAGATTTATTAGACTTAGCTTTAGAAAAAAATATAACA
Source organism: Proteiniborus ethanoligenes (assembly GCF_900107485.1). NCBI lineage: Bacteria > Bacillati > Bacillota > Clostridia > Eubacteriales > Proteiniborus > Proteiniborus ethanoligenes. The sequence continues at coordinate 11,066 of NZ_FNQE01000035.1, read as the reverse complement.
ATAATGACTACTGAGTATACTCTTTATACTACTAGCGGCAAGCTTTATGAAAGAGGATTGAAAGGTATAGAGGTAGAGGGTGTGTTAAGATAAATGAACAAAAATAATGATATGATAAAACTAGAATATAATGTTGTACAAAATGATTTTAAAAGTGCAGGGGAAGCCTCTAGTAATATAAAAAAAATATTGACCCAGCTTGGAATTGATTCTCAAATCGTAAGAAGAGTTGCAATAGCAACATATGAAGCAGAAATGAACATAGTAATCCATTCATATGGAGGTAAGATTATAGTAGGTATATCTCCTAGTGAAGTTGAAATAAAAGCATTAGACGAGGGGCCAGGTATCAAAGATATTAGCTTAGCTATGAGGGAAGGATATTCTACTGCTTCACATAGTGTTAGAGAATTGGGATTTGGTGCAGGAATGGGGATTCCAAATATGAAAAGGTGTTCAGATGATTTTCACATATTGTCTGAGGAAGGTGGAAATACCCTAGTATCAATGAGAATATTTACAAAGCCAAAATAGAAGAAAATAGTAGGTGATAGAAATGAAAGATTATTTTCACTCTGTAGTATTAGATGAAAGTAAATGCAATGGTTGTACAAACTGTATGAGAAAATGCCCTACTGAAGCTATTAGAATAAGAGATAAAAAGGCAGTTATTACCAAAGATAGGTGCATTGATTGTGGAGAGTGCATTAGAGTATGTCCTTATCATGCTCAAAATGCTATTGCTGATGAGCTAGATGTGCTTAAAAACTATAAATATAATATTGCAATATCACCAATGTCATTATATGGACAGTTTAGTATAGATACAGATATGAACAAGGTTTTTTCAGGGATAAAAGCACTTGGATTTGATTATGTAATTGATGAAGGATATGCAGCAGATGTATTAACAGTAGTTATTAGAGATATGCTAGAAAACAACAATTTAAATAGGCCTGTAATTTCTTCCTTGTGTCCTACAATATTAAGAATAATACAAGTTAGGTTTCCTTCCTTAATCGATAATATTATTACAGTAGAATCTCCAATGGAGGTTGCAGCTAGAATTGCAAGAACAAAAATAATGAAGGAAAAGGGACTAGATTTTAAAGATATAGGAGTATTCTATTTATCTCAATGTCCAGCAAAAGTAACCAGCATAAAAAGGCCTATAGGTATAAAAGAATCTTATCTTAACGGTGCGTTTTCTATCAAATCAATATATGGAGATATAGTAAAACATGCAAAAAAAGCTGAAGAAGATGAAAAGTTTCTAAAAGCTTCACCCTATGGTGTTGGCTGGGGCAGAGTAGGTGGACAAAGCTATGCTATTGGGATAGACAATTATATGGCAGTTGATGGTATAGAAAATGTTATCAATGTATTGGAAGAAATTGAATTAGGCAAGCTAGAGAACATTGATTATTTTGAAGGCCTAGCCTGTGTTGGAGGCTGTGTTGGAGGACCCCTAAATGTTGAAAATCCTTTTATTGCCAAAAGCAGAATAAGAAATATTGCAAAAAAACCAGGAATAAATGAAGATATAAATGATGAATATATTGACAATTTAGTAAAAGAAGGCCTTATACATTGGACTGAAAAGATTAGTCCAAAAGAAATTATGATTTTAGACAGTGACATCCACAAAGCTATGAAAAAGATTGAACAGCTAAAAGAAATTAGAGAATCCTTACCTGGAATTGATTGTGGTTCTTGTGGTGCACCTTCATGTAATGCTCTTGCGGAAGATATTGTTAGAGAGAAGGCTAAAATAGATGACTGTATTTTTGTATTAAAGGAAAAAGTCAAAAAAACAGAAAAATAGTGGAGGTGACATATGAAACTCTTAGAAATTGTAGACAAATTAGAGCTTGAGATTGTTGCTGGCTTTAACACAGATGATAAGTGTGCAGAGGGAGTATATATAGGAGATTTGCTAAGTGTAGTAATGTCAAAGGCAAAGCAAAATCATATATGGATAACTATTCAAACACATATAAATATAATTGCAGTTGCCACCTTAGTAGATTTAGCGGGAATAATTGTAGTGGAGGACATGGAAATAGACAAGGATACTATAGACAAAGCTAATGAAGTGGGAATCCCTCTCATAAAATCTAGCTTGAGTGCATACCAATTGGCTTGCAAATTAAGAGAAATAGGTCTTTAATATGAAAGTGGCATACGATCTCCATATACATTCTGCATTATCGCCTTGTGGAGATAATGATATGACACCTAATAATATAGTTAATATGGCCTTTTTAAAAAAGCTCCAGGTTATAGCTATTACAGATCATAATTCTATGCTTAATGTATTGCCAGCTATGGAGGTTGCAGCTAAGAGAGGGATAGTAGTTGTACCAGGAATAGAGGTTAATACAAAAGAAGAAGTCCATGTTTTATGTTATTTTCCAACAATAGAAGAAGGTATGAAGTTTCAAGATATAATCTACAATAGCCTGCCTAATATAGATAATAGAGAAGATTTATTTGGTCAACAGCTAGTATTAGATAAAGATGATAAAGTTATAGGAGATATAAAAAAAATGCTGCTAAATAGTAGTGAGTATTCTCTAGAAGAAATACTTGAATTAGTTAAAGAGCATAAAGGTGTACTTGTTCCAGCTCATGTAGATAGAAATTCTTTTAGCATTATATCTTCTTTAGGATTTATTCCAGAAAGTTTAAATATCAAAGCTATTGAAGCCTATGATTTAAATAAATTGTCTAAGTTTAATAAAATACTAGAACTAGACAAATATAAAATCATTAAAAATTCAGATGCTCATTACTTAACTCATATCAATGAAGCAAACCATTATTTAGATTTAGAGGCTACTTCAATTAGTTCTGTAGTAGACTATCTCAAGGATATGGAGTGATGAAAATTGAAGGAGCTATCCCTGCATATATTAGATTTAGTTGAAAACTCAATAAATGCAGAAGCAAAGCATATTACAATATTTGTTTTTGAGGATATACTTAATAATCTGTTAACCATAAGCATAGAAGATGATGGAAAAGGTATGGAGGCTAGCTTGTTAAGTGTTGTAGATGATCCTTTCATAACAACAAGAAAAACTAGAAATGTAGGACTTGGTTTATCGCTTATGAAATCAGCAGCACTAAGATGTGATGGTAATCTTAATATAGCTTCTGAAAAAGGTAAGGGAACAAAGGTAGTGATTACCTTTAAACACAATCATATTGATAGGGCACCTTTAGGAAATATGGGGAGCACTATGGCAGCATTAATTAGTAGAGAAGAACAGATAGATTATATTTACACTCACAAAATAAATGATTCTATCTTTGTACTCAATACTAAAGAAATTAAAGAAATTCTCGGGGAAGTAGAAATAAATTCCCCAGAAATCATATTATGGCTACAAGATTATATAAACGAAAATATAAAGTCGTTATTGTCTAAATAAAAACAATATGACGATAATTGACAATATGTATACAATACACAAGAAAAATGATATAATATGTATTGTGTATAGGGACTCTATCTAGGGTCCTTATTAAATTAGGATAAGAAACAGAATGAAATATAAGCAAAAAAGAGAAAGTATTACAAAACATACAAAGATTGTTTAATTATTATCAATCTTTGTTATTAATTCATAAAACATAAGGGTTTTGTTTATTTATTATCAATGAAGGTATTTTTCTTAAATAATAGAACTTTAAGAAAAGTATTAATTATTGCACACTAAAATTATTTTACAAGAGGTGAAACATATGAAATTCAAAAGCTTTACCTTTAAAGGTGGGATACATCCTCCACATTATAAGGAATACTCAGAAAAAGCTGAGATAGAAAAAGCTGAAGAACCAAAGGTTGTTATAATACCAATGCAGCAACATATTGGCGCTCCTTGTGAACCCATTGTTAAGGTAGGAGATAAAGTGAAGCTTGGCCAGAAAATTGGTGAAGCAAAAGCCTTTGTATCTGCACCAATACATGCAACAGTTTCTGGTACAGTTAAAAGAGTAGCTCCTATGGATACTCCAACAGGTAATGCTATGTGCATTATTATAGAATCTGATGGACTAAATGAGGTAGATGAAAACGTTAAACCTAAAGGTAATATTGAGGAACTTACTAAAGAAGAGATAGTAAGTATTATTAAAGAAGCCGGAATAACTGGTCAAGGAGGAGCTGGTTTCCCTACGCATGTAAAGCTGTCTCCACCACCAGACAAAAAAATTGATACAGTTATTCTAAATGGTGCAGAATGTGAGCCTTACTTGACTGCAGACCACAGAGTAATGCTAGAGCAGCCTGAAAAAGTTGTATATGGGCTTAAAGCATTAATGAAGGCTGTAGGTGTAAATAAGGGCTATATAGGAATTGAAAACAACAAGCCTGATGCTATAGCTGCAATTATGAAAGCCATAGAAAATGAAGAAAACATTGAGGTAGTATCTCTTGTAGCAAAATATCCTCAAGGAGATGAGAAGCGTTTAATAAACGCTATTACTGGAAGAGAGGTTCCTTCTGGTGGATTACCTATGGATGTAGGTGTTATTGTTAACAATGTTGGTACTGCAGTAGCTGTTGCTAATGCTATACAGACAGGAATGCCTTTAGTGGAAAGGATAGTTACAGTTACAGGTAGTGCAATAAATACTCCTAAAAATCTTTTAGTTAGAATAGGAACACCATTTAAAGATATTATAGAACAGTGTGGCGGATATAAAGGAACTCTTGGAAAGCTTGTAATGGGTGGACCAATGATGGGACTAGCTCAGTTTACAGATGAAGTACCTGCTATAAAGGGAACCTCTGGAATACTAGTTTTAAATGAAATGGATGCTAGAATTCCAAAGCCAGATCCTTGTATTAGATGTGCTAAATGTGTAGAAATTTGTCCAGTAAACCTGCAACCACTGTTTATAAGCCAGTTATCTTTAAAAGGTATGTATGATGATACACAAAAATATCATGTGTTAGATTGTATTGAGTGTGGTTCATGTTCATATATTTGTCCATCTAAGAGACCGCTATTAGAGTCAATTAGAGTAGCAAAAAAAGAAGTAATAGCAAAAAGAAGAAAGAGCTAATAGAGGAGGGGTAGTAATGGAAAATAGATTAATAGCTTCATCTTCTCCACATATAAGGTCAGATGAAACTATTTCCAGAATAATGCTGGACGTAATTATAGCACTTCTTCCTGCCACATTAGCCAGCATATACTTTTTTAGGTTTAATGCTTTAAAATTAATAGTACTTTCTGTTGCCGCAGCAATTATTACAGAAGCTATATTTCAAAAAGCTATGAAAAAACCTATAACAATTAATGATTTAAGTGCTGTTGTAACAGGATTATTAGTAGCATTTAATATTCCATCTTCAGCACCATGGTGGATACCAGTTATCGGCTCTGCCTTTGCAATTGGTATCGTAAAACAATTTTTTGGTGGACTTGGTCATAATTTCATGAATCCTGCACTAGCTGCTAGAGCAATGCTGTTAGCATCCTGGCCTACAATAATGACAGATTGGGTTACTCCAGGAGTAGATGCTATAAGTACTGTTACACCTTTGGCAATACTAAAAGGACAAGCAGAAGGCGCTCTTTCTATGACAGATATGCTAATGGGTAACATTGGAGGTAGCTTAGGAGAAACATCGGCTTTATTATTAATTCTAGGTGGAATTTATCTGCTATATAGAGGAGTAATCAACTGGAGAATACCATTTACTTATATAGGTACAGTTGTTGTCATGATGCTTATTTTTGGTGGTGGAGTAGAAAACACTGTTTATCATTTACTGGCAGGAGGTTTGATGCTAGGAGCATTTTATATGGCTACAGACTATTCATCATCACCTGTTACTAAAAAAGGACAAATAATATTTGGAATAGGTGCTGGACTATTAACAGCTATTATTAGATTAAAGGGTGGATATCCAGAGGGAGTTTCCTATTCTATACTTTTAATGAACGTAGCAGCTCCACTTATAGACAAATATACTAGCCCTAAAGTATTTGGGGAGGTGAAGCAGAATGCGTGAGATTATTAAGCTTGGTCTAATTCTTTTCATAATAACAGCAATAGCTGCTTCAGTTCTTGCAGTAGCTAATAATGCCACAAGTGGAATAATTGCAGAGGTTCAAGAACAAGAAAACAATAAGGCAAGACAAGAAGTATTACCATTGGCACAAAGTTTTGTGCCTTTAGACGAAAAAGAATTTGAAGAAATAGTATTAGATAATGATAAGGTAAAAGAAATATATATGGGCAATTCCGGAAGTGGCCAATTGACAGGGTACACTATTAAGACAGTATCTAAAGGATATGGCGGTGAAATAGAGATAATAACTGGCATTTCTATAGATGGAAAGGTTACTGGGATGAAAGTTGTAAGTCATTCGGAGACTCCGGGACTTGGAGCTAATGCAACTAAGCCAGAATTTCAAAACCAGTTTCTTGAGAAGTTAACTTCGCCAAGTATTGCAGTAGTAAAATCTGCACCAAAAGAAAATGAGATACAGGCTATAGCAGGTGCAACTATTACTTCAAAGAGCGTTTCTGATGGAGTAAATATAGCCTTAGACGTATTTAATAATAAACTTTCAAAATAGATTTTTAATGTTGGGGGTGAAAGCATGGGCTTTAAAGATATAAAAAACGGATTAATTAATGAAAATCCAACTTTCGTTCAGCTATTAGGCATGTGTCCCACATTAGCAGTTACAACATCTGCTATTAGTGGTATGTCTATGGGGTTGGCAACTACTTCGGTACTAATAGGTTCAAACCTTGTTATTTCACTTTTAAGAAAAGCTATACCAGATAAAATTAGAATACCAGCTTTTGTTGTAATAATTGCATCATTTGTTACTTTAATACAGATGCTAATGAATGCTTATGTACCTGCACTATATGCTTCATTAGGCTTATTCATTCCATTAATAGTTGTAAACTGTATAATATTAGGTAGAGCAGAGGCTTTTGCATCTAAAAATGGACCAATTAGATCAATTGCTGATGGAGTTGGTATGGGACTTGGTTTTACATGGGCCCTTACACTGCTTGGAATAGTAAGAGAAATACTAGGCTCAGGCTCCATATTTGGATATCAAGTTTTTGGTGAGGCATTTAAACCTGCGTTAATAATGATATTACCTCCTGGCGCATTTCTTGCTTTAGGAATATTGATAGGCTTTAGTAATTGGCTTAAAAAAAAGAAAGCTATAAATAATTAAGGGAGGGGTACAAATGAGCTTTGTTACAATTCTAGTTAGTGCAATATTAGTAAATAACTTTGTAATGTCAAGATTCTTAGGTATTTGTCCTTTTTTAGGAGTGTCTAAACAAGTAGAGACTGCTCTTGGAATGGGTGCAGCAGTAACTTTTGTTATGGCTATAGCCTCAGCTGCAACTTATGTAGTACAGATATCTATATTAGATAGATTCGGACTAGGTTATATGCAAACTATAGCTTTTATACTTATTATTGCAGCTTTAGTTCAGTTAGTAGAATTATTTATCAAAAAATCAAGCCCGACTCTTTATCAATCATTAGGAGTATATTTACCACTTATAACAACTAACTGTGCAGTATTAGGTATTGCTATATTAAATATTCAAATGGAATTATCTTTATTGAAAAATGTTGTTCATGCTGTTGGAGCAGCTATAGGATTTACTCTTGCTATAGTGCTTTTTGCGGGTATTAGAGAAAGACTTGCATTAGCAGATGTACCTGAGTCTTTACAAGGTTTCCCTATTGCTCTTATTACAGCAGGACTTATGTCAATAGCTTTTCTAGGCTTCACTGGACTTGTGTAGGAGGTGAATGAGACAATGAATAATATAGTGACGGCTGTAGTCAGTTTAGGTAGTATGGGACTTTTGTTTGGAGCGGGACTTGCTGTAGCAGCTAAGGTTTTTGCTGTAGAAGTAGACCCAAAGGTGGAACAGGTAAGAGGAGCATTACCAGGAGCGAACTGTGGAGCATGTGGATTCCCTGGATGTGATGGTTTGGCTAATGCTATAGCAAATGGAAGTGCACCAGTAAATGCTTGTCCTGTTGGAGGAGCATCATGTGCAGAGGAAATTGCAGAAATAATGGGAGTAACTGCGGAGGCTACGGACAAAAAAGTAGCTAGAGTAATATGTCAAGGAACTAGCTGCAATGCAACTGAAAAATTTGAATACAATGGAGTAATGGATTGTAAAGCTGCTGTTTTAGTTTCAGGTGGAAGCAAGTCATGCTCTTATGGATGCTTAGGCTTAGGTACTTGTGTCAGAGTATGTCAATTTGATGCTATTGATATAATAGATGGAATAGCAGTTATAAATCCTGAAAAATGTACTGCCTGTGGCAAATGTATTGATGCTTGCCCTAAGCTTGTGATTAAAATGGTGCCTTACAAACAAAATGTAATAGTAGATTGCAATAGCAAAGAATTTGGTAAGGATGTTAAAGTTAAATGTACTATAGGATGCATAGGCTGTCAGATCTGTGTTAAAGCATGTCCCTTTGATGCAATGGAGTTTGAGAACAATCTTGCAAGGATTAACTATGACAAGTGTACGAACTGTATGATATGTGCGGAAAAATGCCCAACTAAAGCTATATGGGCAGATTTTTCAAAGAGAGAAAAAGCTTTTATTCATGAGGATAAGTGTATAGGCTGTACAATCTGTAAAAAACAGTGTCCAGTAGATGCTATTGAAGGAGAGCTTAAAGAAAAACACAAAGTAATAGAGGACAAATGCATTGGCTGTGGAGCATGTGCGAAAAAATGCCCTAAGGATGCAATAGAAATGAGATAATACAAAAACCTGCTAATTTTAGCAGGTTTTCTTTTTCAAATTCTTAAATTATGAGATTATAAAATATAATTTTAAAATATATATACTATTTAAGTAATGAATAATTATTAATTTGATTTTGATGATATAATATGTATAATAATTAACCTGATTGGAGGCTAGAGCAAATATGAAAGAAACAATATACATAACAGGTCATAAGAATCCCGATTCAGACTCAATATGTTCAGCTTTGGCATATGCTGAGTATAAAAATACTAACGGGGACGTTAATGCTATTCCTGTAAGACTTGGAGAAATAAATAGAGAAACTAAGTTTATACTGGATTACTTTGGGATTTCTGAGCCTATTCTTTTAGAAACAGTAAGGCTAAGCGTAGAAGACTTAAGCTTTGATAAAATAGCACCTATTAGACCAGATATATCCTTGCGTATGGCTCTAGAATTGATGAAGAAGAACAACTTAAACAGTCTCCCTATTATAGATGAAAACGAACTGCTAGCAGGGATTGTAACCATATCAGATATAATGGAGTCCTATATAGAAGTATGGGATAATGGCATATTAGGGAAATCAGGTACTTCCATAGATAATATTATAGATACTCTTTCTGCTAAGTCTGTTTTAATTCCGAATACAATGAAGCCTTTTAAGGGTAAAATCTGTGTTTTAGCTATGGAAACTAAATCCATGAGTGAATATATAGAAGAAAACGATATAGCCATATGTGGTGACAGAAAAGATGTTCAAAAGCTTGCAATCAATAAAAAAATTTCTTTAATGATTGTAACTGGAAATGCAAAGGTAGATGAAGAAATAATAAGTTTAGCCAAGGAAAAGAATATAACTATAATATCTACTCCATATGATACCTTCACAACATCTAGACTGATAACACAATCTGTTCCTCTAAGCCATGTAATGACCACAGATAACATAATAGCATTTAATCTTGATGATCTAGTGGATAATGTAAAAGAACAGATGGCGCAGACAAGATACAGATCCTATCCTGTAATAGATGATGATAACAATAATAAGGTAGTAGGTTTAATATCTAGATATCATTTAATATCTAGCATGAAGAAAAAAGTAATTTTGGTAGATCACAATGAGCGTAGCCAGTCTGTTGATGGCTTAGAAGAATGTGAAATATTAGAAATTATAGACCACCATAGAGTAGCAGATGTGTTTACAGGTACTCCAATATATTTTAGGAATGAGCCAGTAGGCAGTACATCTACAATAATTGCATCTATAATGTTTGAAAACGGTAGAAGGCCCTCAAAGAAAATGGCAGGAATTTTAGCTGCAGCTATAATTTCAGACACCTTATTATTTAGGTCTCCAACCTCTACAAATACAGATAAAATTATTCTAGAAAGATTAGCAAGGATTGCTGACTTAGATGTAGAAAAGTTTGCAACAGAAATGTTTAAGGCAGGAACCTCCTTAGTAGGGAAAACACCACAGGAGCTATTAAGCCAGGATTTTAAAACATTTACTATTGATGAAAATAAGATAGGAATAGCACAAGTATATACTATGGACCCTGATAGTCTAAAAGATATGAAAAAAGATTTGATAATTTTAATGGAAGAAAGAGCAAAGGAACATGACTATTCAATATTTATCTTAATGCTAACAGATATATTTAAAGAAGCATCAGAAATGATAATAGTAGGACATAACAAGGAATTAGTAGCAAAAGCTTTTGGCAAAACCCTTGTCAGCAATTCCTTTTATGCACCAGATGTACTCTCAAGGAAAAAGCAAGTAGTTCCACCTATTACAAATATTTTAACAGATATTAAGGAATTATAGAATTTAATTTAAACAATGCTTGAGCATATATTCTGCCAGAGAGACTGATTTGTGAATGATAATTGATAGAGTTAAAACAGCATTATTATTCTTTCATTAGGAGCAATCTGGTAATATGTCAAGAGATGATTTTTAAAGAAAATAAAAGAAACAATTAAAAAAGAGTAATCTTAATAGAACCTATAATTTTTTTGAGAAAAATAGGTTTGAGAAGGGAAAATATTTTATTGAATCTCTCCAACTTTATCGGTGGAGTAGATTTGATTTTTAGTCAGCAATCCAAAAATCAGTCGTACTAATTTACGAGATGTAAGTGCGAGTGCTCTTTTATGTTGGTGGGTAGTTACTTCACCGTACTTCTTGTAATAAAATTGTTTATACTCTGGTATATGGTTTCGAACACTGTTAGCAGCCTCAATCAGGTAGTATCTAAGATATT
>NZ_FNQE01000034.1 GCF_900107485.1 Proteiniborus ethanoligenes | reverse complement strand
CCAAGAACAGTAGTATGTACAGGAGTAGAAATGTTTAGAAAGCTGCTAGACGAAGCAAGAGCAGGAGATAACATAGGAGCATTATTAAGAGGAGTACAAAGAACAGACATCGAAAGAGGTCAAGTATTAGCAAAACCAGGTTCAATTCAACCACATACAAAGTTCAAAGCAGAAGTATACGTACTAACAAAAGAAGAAGGTGGAAGACATACTCCATTCTTTGATGGATACAGACCACAATTCTACTTTAGAACAACAGACGTAACAGGCTCAATCAAATTACCAGAAGGAGTAGAAATGGTAATGCCAGGAGACAACGCAACATTTACAATAGAACTAATCACACCAATCGCAATGGAAGCAGGACTTAAATTTGCTATTCGTGAAGGTGGAAGAACAGTAGGAGCTGGAGTTGTAGCTCAAATTACAGAGTAATAAAAAAAGACATAAATTATAGACACTAAAAGAGGGGGGATCCCCTTCTTTTAGTGTCTAGTAAGTTTTAAAAATGGATATAATAAAAAAGTACAAAAAAACACAAAAAAACATCTAAAAAATCAAATTTACTACTTGAGTTTTAGGTAAATATGATATAAAATATTAGGGTATGTAGTTGACATGCGATGATGCAAGAGGTTGCTTGTTTATAATTAAATAAGGGAATTTTTGCGGAGAATGTCCGGCTTAGAATCGGGCGACAAGGGATTGTTGTGCACAAAAAACTACAGAACACCCGGTTGAGTGTATCGGCAATCATTGTTGCATGTTACCCATATGCATGCGATAAGAAGGAGGGAAATTAAATGTCAAACAGCAAACAAAAAATAAGAATCAGATTAAAGGCTTATGATCATGAAATCCTTGACTCATCAGCACAAAAAATTGTAGAAACTGCTAAAAGAACTGGGGCAAATGTATCAGGTCCTATACCACTACCAACAGAAAAGCAGATAATTACAATATTAAGAGCTGTTCATAAATACAAGGATTCTAGAGAGCAGTTTGAACAAAGAACTCATAAGAGATTAATCGATATCTTAAATCCAACACCAAAGACAGTAGATTCATTAATGAAGCTTAATCTACCGGCTGGTGTAGATATTGAAATTAAATTATAAGAATACAAGTAGAGAATTAGATAAAGTACACTCTGCTTAGTATGATTGCACAAAGGTGTAATCCGCTGTAAGATTTCAGGAGGTGTAAAATATGAAAAGTATATTAGGTAAAAAAGTAGGTATGACACAAATATTTACAGAAGAAGGAATAGTAATTCCTGTTACAGTAATAGAAGTTGGACCTATGAAAGTAGTTCAGAAAAAAAGCGTTGAAAAAGATGGCTATAATGCTATCCAAGTTGGATACGATAATGTTAAAGACAAAAAAGTTAACAAGCCATTAAAAGGACACTTTAACAAAGCGAATGTAGAATTTAAAAAATATTTAAGAGAAATAAAAGTTAATAACATAGATGGATATGAAATAGGTCAGGAAATAAAAGCAGACATATTTACAGTAGGGGACAAAGTAGATGTTATTGGAACATCTAAAGGTAAGGGCTTCCAAGGTGTTATCAAAAGATATAACTATGGAAGAGGACCTATGACACATGGTTCCAAATACCATAGAGGTATAGGTTCAATGGGTGGCTCTGCTACACCATCAAGAATACTAAAAGGCAAAAAGATGCCAGGACAAATGGGTAGAGAAAGAGTAACAGTTCAAAACCTTGAGGTTGTAAGAGTAGATGCTGAAAACAACTTCTTACTAGTTAAAGGTGCTGTACCAGGTCCTAAAGGCGGATTTATAACAATAAAAGAAACAGTAAAGGCTTCAAAGTAAGTTCTTTAGGAAAGGAGGAAGTTAGATGCCAAAGGTAGCTTTATATAATGTATCAGGCCAACAAATTGGAGATATAGAATTAAGCAAAGAGGTATTCGGTGTTGAAGTAAATCAACACGTTTTGTACGAAGCTGTTAAAAATCAGCTTGCAAACAAAAGACAAGGTACACAATCAACTAAAACAAGAGCAGAAGTAAGAGGTGGAGGAAGAAAACCTTGGAGACAAAAAGGAACAGGTAGAGCTCGTCAAGGAAGTATAAGATCACCTCAATGGGTAGGAGGAGGAATAGTATTTGCTCCTAAGCCAAGAGACTACAGCTATTCAATTCCTAAAAAAGTTAAACGTCTAGCTATGAAAAGCGCATTAAGCTCAAAAGTAGTTAACAACGAAATAATAGTATTAGATGAATTAAATCTAACTCAACCTAAGACAAAAGACATGGTAAATATTTTGAAAAATATCAATTCTAAGAAGAAGGCACTAGTAGTTATGACTGAGAAAAATGAAAATGTAGTAAAATCAGCAAATAACATACCAGGAGTTCAAACTACTTTAGTAAGTACTCTTAATGTGTACGATATATTAAACTATGATTCATTTATTATAACTAAGGATGCCGTTAAAAAAGTGGAGGAGGTGTATGCATAATGCGTAGTCCACACGACATCATAAGAAAACCAATTATAACAGAACGAAGCATGAACGATATGGCAGAAGGAAAATACACTTTCGTTGTAGATAAAAAGGCTAATAAAACAGAAATTAAAAATGCTGTTGAAAAAGTATTTGGTGTTAAGGTTGAAAAAGTAAACACTATGAATATGCAAGGCAAACTAAAAAGACAAGGAATTCATGTAGGTAGAAGACCAAGCTGGAAAAAGGCAATAGTTACACTTACTAAGGATAGCAAAGGCATAGAGTTCTTTGAAGGCATGTAGTTCTTAATTGCAAGTAAGAGGAGGGAACAAAATGAGTATGAGGAAATTCAAACCGACTTCGCCAGCACTTAGACAAATGACCGTATCAACATTTGAAGATATTACAAAAAAAGAACCAGAAAAATCTCTAGTTGTAAGCTTAAATAGGCAAGCAGGTAGAAATGCCCATGGTAGAATTACCGTTAGACATAGAGGCGGCGGAGCGAAAAGAAAATATAGAATAATCGATTTTAAAAGAAACAAAGATGGGATAGCTGGTAAAGTTGCAGCTATAGAATACGATCCAAACAGAACAGCTAATATAGCACTAATAAACTATGTTGATGGAGAAAAAAGATATATACTTGCTCCACTTGGATTAAAAGTTGGAGATGTTATAGAATCTGGTGAAGGTGCAGATATTAAAGTAGGTAATGCACTTCCATTAAGAAACATACCAGTTGGTACAGTTATCCATAATATAGAGCTAAAAGCAGGTAAAGGCGGTCAATTAGTTAGATCAGCAGGTAACTCTGCACAGCTTATGGGTAAAGAAGGTAACTATGCAACAGTTAGACTTCCATCTGGAGAATTTAGACTTATTAGAATTGAGTGTAGAGCAACTATAGGTCAAGTTGGAAATGTAGAGCATGAAAACATGACAATAGGTAAAGCTGGTAGAAAGAGACACATGGGCTTTAGACCATCAGTTAGAGGTAGCGTAATGAACCCTAACGATCACCCTCACGGTGGTGGAGAAGGAAGAACTCCAATTGGTAGACCATCTCCTGTTACTCCATGGGGTAAACCAGCATTAGGATATAAGACTCGTCAGAAAAACAAAGCATCAAACAAATACATCGTTAGAGCAAGAAAGAAATAGTCATTTCATAGCATTTGGCTTAAGCGATACTATTATAAATAATTCATTATCGCATTGAGAGGAGGAACTTACATGGGTAGATCCCTTAAAAAAGGACCGTTTTGCGACGATCATCTTTTAAAAAAGGTTGAAGAATTAAACGAGAAAAACGATAAGAAAGTTATAAAAACATGGTCACGTCGTTCAACAATATTTCCACAAATGGTAGGACACACTATAGCAGTTCATGACGGTAGGAAACACATTCCTGTTTATGTTACAGAAGATATGGTAGGTCACAAACTAGGTGAATTTGCTCCTACAAGAACGTTTAAAGGACACGCTGGATCAGAAAAATCAACATCTGTTAAAAAGTAAGTATGAAGGAGGGAACTTCGAGTGGAAGCTAGAGCTATAGCCAAATATATTCGTATTGCACCAAGAAAAGTGAACTTAGTGGCTGCTGAAATAAGAGGCAAAAACGTAGATGAAGCACTTGCTATATTAAAGTTTACACCAAAAAGAGGTGCTAAAGAATTAGAGAAAGTTCTTAATTCAGCTATTGCAAACGCTGAAAATAATTTTGATATGGATAGAGAAAAACTATATGTGTATGAAGCTTATGGCAATCAAGGTCCAACATTAAAAAGATGGAGACCAAGATCACAAGGTAGAGCTTATCCAATTCTAAAGAGAACAAGTCACGTTGGAATCGTGTTAAGAGAAAGAGATTAGAGAAGGAGGGATAAAGATGGGCCAAAAAGTTAATCCACATGGACTAAGAGTAGGTATAATAAAGGACTGGGATTCAAAATGGTATGCGGATAGCAAACAATTTTCTGAGTATTTAGTAGAAGATTTTAAAATACGTGAATATGTAAAGAAAGCATTATTTACATCAGGATTATCAAAAACTGAAATAGAAAGAGCAGCTAATAGAATTAAAGTTACAGTTCATACAGCTAAGCCAGGTATGGTTATAGGTAGAGGCGGTCAAGGTGTTGAAGACCTTAGAAAAAATCTTGAAAAACTTACAAAGAAAAATGTAACAATTAACGTTGAAGAAATAAAAATTCCTGAGTTAAACTCTCAACTAGTGGCTGAAAATATTGCTAGCCAATTAGAAAGAAGAGTATCTTTTAGAAGGGCTATGAAACAAGCTATTCAAAGAACTATGAGATCAGGAGCTAAAGGAATCAAGACATCTGTATCCGGTAGAGTTGGTGGAGCAGATATGGCAAGGACAGAAGGATATAGCGAAGGAACAATACCACTTCAAACTTTAAGAGCAGACATAGATTATGGATTTGCTGAAGCGAACACAACGTATGGGAAAATAGGTGTTAAAGTTTGGATATATAAAGGTGAAGTTCTTCCTACTGCAAAGGTAGAACAAAAAGATGAAAGCACTGAGAAATAAGTAGTGTAGGAAGGAGGAAATAAAATGTTAATGCCTAAAAGAGTAAAACGCCGTAGAGTACACAGAGGAAGAATGACTGGTAAAGCGACTCGAGGCAATAAGATTTCTTATGGTGAATTTGGATTACAAGCATTAGAACCAGCTTGGATTACATCCAATCAAATAGAAGCAGCCAGAAGGGCAATGACAAGATATGTCAGGAGGGGCGGTAAGGTCTGGATAAAAATATTCCCAGATAAGCCTGTAACACAAAAACCAGCTGAGACTCGTATGGGTTCTGGTAAAGGTTCACCAGAATACTGGGTAGCTGTAGTAAAGCCAGGTAGAATATTATTCGAAATGGCTGGAATACCTGAAGAAACAGCAAGAGAAGCTATGAGATTGGCAGCTCACAAACTGCCTATAAAATGTAAATTTGTCACTCGACAAGATGTAATTGAAGAGGGTGGTGAAGCTAGTGAAAGCTAATGAAATACGTCAAATGACTGGTCAAGAACTTGATAACAAATTAAATGATTTAAAAGTTGAACTGTTTAACCTAAGATTTCAACTAGCTACTGGACAGCTTGATAACCCAATGAGGATCAAATCTGTTAGGAAAGATATTGCACGCATAAAGACAATAATGAAAGAAAGAGAATTAAAACAGGTTAACGCATAGTTGCAAGGGAAAGGAGGGCCAACTTCATGCAAAGAGGGAACAGAAAGGTTAGAATAGGTCGAGTTGTAAGTGATAAAATGGATAAAACCATAGTTGTAGCTATAGAAACATTTGTTGCACACCCTTTATACGGGAAAATGGTTAAAAAGACTACAAAATTTAAAGCGCATGATGAAAACAATGAATGCCAAATTGGCGATAAAGTTAAAATAATGGAAACTAGACCATTGAGTAGAGAAAAAAGATGGAGACTAGTAGAAATCATAGAGAAAGCAAAATAATCCTTGGTATCGACGAAAGGAGGGTAATAAATGTTACAAACAGAATCACGCTTAAAAGTTGGAGATAATTCTGGAGCTAAAGAATTATTAGTGATAAAAGTACTAGGCGGATCACGTAGAAGATATGCCAACATAGGAGATATAGTAGTAGCTACTGTTAAAAGTGCAACACCTGGTGGTGTTGTTAAAAAAGGCGAGATAGTTAAGGCAGTTATAGTAAGAACAAAAAAAGGTGTTAGAAGAAAAGACGGAAGCTACATCAAATTTGATGAAAATGCTGCTGTTATTATAAAAGAAGACAAATCACCAATAGGTACTCGTATTTTTGGACCTGTTACAAGAGAACTAAGAGATGGTAACTATATGAAGATAATATCATTAGCACCTGAAGTGTTATAAGAGGAGGTGTAGACAATGCATGTTAAAAAAGGTGACACAGTAGTAGTTATTTCTGGTAAAGATAAAGGCAAAAAAGGTAAAGTGCTTGCTGCTATGCCAAAGACTGATAGAGTAATTGTAGAAGGCGTAAACATGCTCACAAAGCATAAAAAACCTAATGCACAATTACAACAAGGTGGGATAATACACCAAGAAGGTTCTATACACGTGTCAAATGTTATGTTGTACTGCAATAAAGACAAAACAGGCGTTAGAGTCGGACACAAAATTCTAGAGAACGGTGAAAAAGTAAGAGTCTGCAAAAAATGCGGTGAAACTTTATAGTTAAGCTACAGTTGAAAGGAGGTTTACAAAATGACAACACGCCTAAAGGAAAAATATAAAAATGAAGTTATTCCAGCATTAATGGAAAAATTTAAATATAGTAATGTAATGGAAGTACCTAAACTTGAAAAAGTTGTTTTAAATATGGGTCTAGGAGCAGCTAGAGATAACCCAAAACTTTTAGAATCAGCTGTAGAAGAACTAGGCATCATATCAGGCCAAAAGCCAATAGTGACTAAGGCAAAGAAATCCGTTGCAAACTTTAAGCTTCGTGAAGGTATGTCAGTTGGTTCAAAGGTTACATTAAGAGGAGACAAAATGTATGAATTCCTTGATAAACTTATGAACATTGCACTACCAAGAGTTAGAGACTTTAGAGGAGTTTCTGCTACATCCTTTGATGGAAGAGGAAACTATGCTTTAGGAATTAAAGAGCAATTAATATTTCCTGAAATAGAATACGATAAAGTAGATAGTATAAAAGGCTTAGACATAATAGTAGTTACAACTGCTAAAACCGATGAGGAAGCAAAAGAATTCTTAGCACTTATGGGAATGC
Source organism: Proteiniborus ethanoligenes (assembly GCF_900107485.1). Classification (NCBI taxonomy): domain Bacteria; kingdom Bacillati; phylum Bacillota; class Clostridia; order Eubacteriales; genus Proteiniborus; species Proteiniborus ethanoligenes. Next base: position 22,529 of record NZ_FNQE01000034.1, on the reverse strand, counting down.
CCTTTAGAAAGTAATGGAGGAGGCGAAAAAGAGTGGCTAAAAAGTCAATGATAGTAAAGCAACAAAGAAAACAAAAATTCAGCTCAAGAGAATATAATAGATGCAAGATTTGCGGAAGACCACATGCCTATTTAAGAAAATTCGGAGTTTGCCGTATTTGCTTCAGAGAACTAGCTTACAAGGGACAGATTCCTGGAGTAAAAAAAGCGAGCTGGTAATAGATTGTTAAAATGGAAGGAGGTAGACTCGAATGGTAATGACTGATCCAATTGCAGATATGCTTACTAGAATAAGAAACGGGAATAATGCAAAACATGAAACTGTAGATATTCCTGCTTCAAATATGAAGAAATCAATAGCTAGTATTCTTTTAGAAGAAGGATTCATAAAGGGATACGATGTAATAGAAGATGCAAAGCAAGGTATTTTAAGAGTACAACTTAAATATGGCAAGGATAATGAGAAAATAATCACTGGATTAAAGAGAATATCTAAGCCTGGTTTAAGAGTTTACGTTAAAAGTGATGAGATACCTAGAGTTTTAGGAGGGCTAGGAATAGCTGTTCTTTCAACTTCTAAAGGTATTATTACAGATAAAGAAGCAAGAAAAGAAGGCGTTGGCGGAGAAGTAATCTGCTACATTTGGTAATAGATAAAAGACTGATTTAATGGAACAGGAGGTGCAATCATGTCAAGAATAGGTTTGAAGCCGATAACTATACCAAGTGGTGTGGAAGTGAAAATAGATTCAAATAACTATGTAGTAGTTAAAGGCGCAAAGGGAACACTTGAACAACAACTTGATAAAGAAATCAAAATTAATATAGAAGAAAATGTTATTAATTTATCTCGTCCAACTGAACAAAAAAGACATAAATCATTACATGGATTAACTAGATCATTATTAGCTAACATGATTGAAGGAGTTACAAATGGATATTCAAAAGGATTAGAGATAATAGGTACAGGTTATCGTGCTCAAAAACAAGGTAACAAACTAGTACTGAATCTAGGATTCTCTCACCCAGTTGAGATGGAAGATCCAGAAGGCATAGAAGTTGAAGTTCCAGCTAATACAAAGATAATTGTAAAAGGTATCGATAAACAAAAAGTTGGTAACTATGCTGCTGTAATCAGAGACTTAAGAAGACCAGAACCTTATAAAGGTAAAGGTGTAAGATATGAAGGCGAAAATGTAAGACGTAAGGAAGGCAAGACAGGTAAGTAGGAAAGGAGTGAAAACAGGTGCTCAAAAAAGAATATAGTAACAAGAAAAGACAAAAAAGGCATTTAAGAATTAGAAAGACTGTAAATGGAACTCCTGAGAGACCAAGATTAAATGTGTATAGAAGCTTAAATCACATATATGCACAAATAATCGATGACAGTGCAGGAAGAACTTTAGTGTCTGCTTCTACCCTGGATAAAGACTTAAAAGAAAAGTTAGAGAAAACTAGCAACAAAGAAGCGGCTAAGGTTGTTGGCAAGCTAGTTGCTGAAAGAGCTCTAGCAAAGGGCATTGAAGAAGTAATATTCGATAGAGGTGGATATATTTACCACGGAAGAGTTAAAGAACTTGCAGACGGTGCAAGAGAAGGCGGATTAAAGTTCTAGATGAAGGAGGGAAAGCAATGCAACATCATGGTCGTATAGATGCTGGTGAATTAGATTTAAAAGAAAGAGTAGTTAGCATAAATCGTGTAACTAAAGTTGTTAAAGGTGGTAGGAACTTTAGATTTAGTGCTTTAGTAGTTGTTGGAGACGAGAACGGGCACGTAGGTGTTGGTATGGCAAAAGCACTAGAAGTTCCTGAAGCTATTAGAAAAGCAATCCAAGATGCTAAAAAGAATTTAATAAAAGTTCCTACAGTTGGAACAACAATTCCTCATGAAACAATAGGAGAATTTGGCGCAGGAAGAGTATTATTAAAACCAGCTTCAGAGGGTACAGGAGTTATAGCTGGAGGTCCAGTACGTGCAGTTATTGAACTTGCTGGTATAAGGGACTTAAGAGGTAAATCTTTAGGTTCAAGTAATCCTAGAAACGTAGTAAATGCAACAGTAGAGGCATTAAAACAGCTTAAGAGAGCTGAAGAAGTTGCAAGACTAAGAGGAAAAACTGTAGAAGAGTTATTAGGTTAGGGGGGAAATACCTTGGCTAAAATTAAAATAAAGCTTGTTAAAAGCACAATAGGCAGAATAGAATCACATAAAAGAACTATTGAAGCCCTTGGACTAAAGAAAATAGGCCAAATAGTTGAGAAAGAAGATACTCCTCAAATTAGAGGCATGATAGAAAAAGTTAACTATATGGTTGAAGTTATTGAGTAGAACTTAGTAAGAGGAGGTGCAACCATGAAATTACATGAATTAAGACCAAATAAAGGTGGCGGCAGCAAAAAAACCAAAAGATTAGGTAGAGGTACAGGTTCAGGATGGGGTAAAACTGCTGGAAGAGGACAAAAAGGACAAAAATCACGTTCAGGCGGAGGAGTAAGACCAGGATTTGAAGGTGGACAAATGCCTTTATACAGAAGACTTCCTAAGAGAGGTTTTACAAACATATTTGCTACAAAATATGCAATAGTGAACCTTGAAGATTTAAATAGATTTGATGATAATACAGAAGTTACACCAGAACTATTAATTCAATCTGGTATAATTAAGAAACTTGAAGATGGAGTTAAGATACTTGGTGACGGGGAATTAAGCAAAAAATTAACTGTTAAAGCCAATAAGTTCAGCAAAACAGCTGCTGAAAAAATAGAGGCTAATGGGGGAAAGGTAGAGGTGATCTAAATTGCTATCAACTCTTAGAAATGCATGGAAAATTCCAGATTTAAGAAAAAAAATCTTGTTCACATTTGCCATGCTTGTAGTGTTTAGATTAGGCTCTAGTATTCCAGTTCCTGGAATAGACAGAACAGTAATAGAATCAATATTCACTTCTAGTTCAGGTGGGATGCTAGATTTTCTAAACTTAATGGCAGGGGGAGCTTTTAAGGACTTTACAATCTTTGCGCTTAACATTTACCCATATGTTACTGCTTCAATTATAATACAATTGTTAACCATTGCCATCCCAAGCTTAGAAGCGTTGGCTAAAGAAGGCGAAGAAGGAAGAAAGAAGATAGCTCAATATACTAGATACGGTACAATAGTACTTGCTTTAATTCAAGCAATAGGTATCAGTGTAGGATTTTTCAATAGTGCTCTTATCAGCAGAGACTTTCTACCAGTTGCAGTAGTAGTATTAGTATTGACAGCTGGAACTGCATTTTTAATGTGGTTAGGAGAACTAATTACTGATAGAGGAATCGGAAATGGTATTTCACTTATAATATTCATAGGTATCGTTTCAAGAGCACCAAGTGGATTGATAAAAATGTTCCAATTAGTAAAGGCAGGACAGGTAAATGTATTAAAGATAGTTGGATTCTTAATAGCTGCTCTAGTTATAATAGTTGGAGTTATAGCTATACAAGAAGGTACAAGAAAAATTCCTGTTCAGTATGCTAAAAGAGTTGTAGGAAGAAAAATGTATGGCGGACAAAGTACACATATACCTATAAAGGTATTAATGGCAGGAGTTATTCCTGTAATCTTTTCCACATCATTGCTACAATTCCCACAAATTCTTACTATGTTTTTAAACCCAAATGGAAAAGCTGCTGCATTTGTTACTAAATACTTAACAATGGGAGGCAGTGTTGGTGCATGGGTATATTCAATATTAAACGTATTATTGATAGTGTTTTTCACATATTTCTATACAGCAGTACAGTTTAATCCTGTTGAATATGCAAATAATTTAAAACAATATGGTGGATTTGTGCCAGGAATAAGACCTGGGAAACCTACTTCAGATTATTTAAGCAAGGTAATATCAAGGGTTACATTTGCTGGAGCAATAGCGCTAGCTATCATAGCTACACTTCCAGTAGTAATAGAAGCTTTTGTTAAGTTAAATATTCACTTTGGTGGTACTGGACTACTTATAGTTGTCGGTGTTGCTTTAGAGACTATGAAGCAAATAGAAGCTCAAATGATGATGAGACACTATAAAGGATTTTTAAAATAAGAAGTTTTAAATAACACTCTTTGGAGATGATGTGATTGAGACTTATTCTACTAGGACCACCTGGAGCAGGAAAAGGAACTCAGGCGGTTAGTATAGTTAAGAAATACAACATACCACATATATCAACTGGAGATATATTAAGAAAAAACATAAAAGAGGGTACAGAACTAGGCAATAAAGCAAAAGAATATATGGATAAAGGTCTATTAGTACCCGATGAGTTAGTGGTAGCCATTGTTAAAGATAGACTAACAGAAGAAGATTGCATCCAAGGATTCTTGTTAGATGGTTTTCCAAGAACAGTAATGCAAGCAGACTCTTTAGATACCGAACTAAATAGCTTGAAATATGAATTAGATAAAGTAATTAATATTGATGTTAGTAAGGAAGAGCTTATTGATAGAGCAGTAGGCAGAAGAGTTTGTAAGGATTGTGGTGCAACTTATCATATTAAGTTTAATCTACCTAAGGCTGAAGGTAAGTGTGATGTTTGTGGTGGAGAACTTCATCAGAGAAAAGATGATACTGAAGAAACAGTATCAAAGAGAATAGAAGTATACCTAGAACAGACAAAGCCTTTAATAAATTACTATGAAGAAAAAGGGATACTAATTAACATAGATGGAAAACAAGACATAGACAAGGTATTCCAAGACATAGTAACAGCATTAGGGAGAGAATAATAATGATTATTTTGAAAAGTGATAGAGAAATTGAAAAGATGTCAGATGCAGGAAGGCTTGTTGCACAGACACATGCCTTTCTCAAAGACATGATAAAGCCAGGAGTGACCACTAAAGAATTAGATGAAGCAGCAGAAGAATTTATTAGGAGTCACGGTGCAATACCTGCTTTTAAGGGTTATAATGGTTTTCCAGGAAGTATTTGTGCTTCTATAAATGAAGTAGTAGTTCATGGAATTCCTGGATTAAACAAGTTAAAAGATGGCGATATTATAAGTATAGATATCGGAACTATAGTTGATGGATATTATGGTGATGGAGCCAAGACGTATCCTGTAGGCAATGTTTCAGACAAGGACTTGGAACTAATAGAAGTGACCAGACAATCATTTTATGAAGGCTTGAAATTTGCCAAAGAAGGTAATAGATTGTCCGATATCTCACATGCTATACAAAAATATGTAGAAATCAATGGTTTTTCCGTAGTTAGAGACTTTGTTGGCCATGGAATTGGTCAGAAAATGCATGAGGAGCCCCAGATACCAAACTTTGGACTGCCGGGGAAAGGACCACGTCTTAGAGCAGGTATGGTGCTAGCCATTGAACCAATGGTTAATATGGGCACATACCATGTAAGAATACTAAGCGACAACTGGACAGTAGTTACGATAGATGGCCAAAAGTCTGCACATTATGAGCATACAATAGCCATAACAAATGATGAGCCATTAATCTTAACGAAGTTATAATCCATCAAAGAGGTGAATTACATGGAAACCACTAGTGATATACACTTAGGACAGGTGGTTAGATCTAAAGCAGGAAGAGATAAAGGCAAGGTATTTACAGTACTAAATATAGTAGATGATGAGTATGTACTAATTGTAGATGGTGATTATAGAAGATTAGACAATCCAAAAAAGAAAAAGATTAAACATCTAATAGTCTATAAAACTATTATTGAAGAACTTAAAGAGAGACTTACAAATGGTCAGAAAGTCAACAATGCATTTATTAGAAAGGCTTTAGATCCATTTAATAAAGAGATATAATACCTATGGAACAGGAGGTTCGATTACCCAATGTCTAAAAAGGATGTTATTGAGGTAGAAGGGACCGTAGCTGAAGCTCTACCAAACGCCATGTTTAAGGTTAAATTAGAGAATGGTCATGAGATACTAGCTCATATATCTGGAAAGCTTAGAATGAATTTCATAAGAATTCTTCCAGGAGATAAGGTTACAATAGAATTGTCACCTTATGACTTAACAAGAGGTAGAATCACGTGGCGCAATAAGTAGCAAGGAGGGTTTACAATGAAAGTAAGACCATCAGTTAAAAAGATTTGTGAAAAATGCCAAATCATCAGAAGAAAAGGTAAAGTAATGGTGATCTGCGAGAATCCAAGACATAAGCAAAAACAAGGTTAATTAGATAAATAAACTATTATATTGATAATGCTTATTTTTTAGTATAAAATTATTTTAGTTGATACAAGTTATCATTGCGGCTGCTTAAAATAAAGGATAGTTATATTTTAAAGGCAAATAGTAAGGCAGATAGTTGCTTTATTGGAAAGCACAGTTTTAGGAGGTGTAAACTTTAATGGCTAGAATTGCCGGTGTTGACTTACCAAGAGATAAGAGAGTAGAAGTTGGATTGACTTATATATTTGGAATCGGAAGAGCTAGATCAAATGAAATACTAGCAAAAGCCGGTGTAAATCCAGATACTAGAGTAAGAGATTTAACTGAATCAGAAGTAAATGAATTAAGAACAATAATAGACACATATATGGTTGAAGGGGACCTTAGAAGAGAAGTTTCACTTAATATTAAAAGATTAAGAGAAATTGGATGCTATAGAGGATTAAGACATAGAAGAGGTCTTCCAGTAAGAGGACAAAACACTAAGAATAATGCTAGAACTAGAAAAGGTCCTAAGAAACTTGCAGCAAAAAAAGGTAAAAAGTAATAGTAAAGGAGGGACTTTGATTGGCAGCTAAAAAAGGTGTAAAAACACGTGTAAAAAGAAGAGAACGTAAAAATATTGAAAGAGGTCAAGCTCATATAAGATCTACTTTCAATAATACTATAGTAACATTATCTGATGCTAACGGAAATGTATTATCTTGGGCAAGCGCTGGTCAGTTAGGCTTCAAAGGTTCAAGAAAATCAACTCCATTTGCTGCTCAAATGGCTGCAGAAGAAGCAGCTAAAAAAGCCATGGAACATGGACTTAAAACTGTAGAAGTATTTGTTAAAGGACCAGGAGCTGGTAGAGAGGCTGCAATAAGATCATTACAAGCAACTGGACTTGAAGTTAGCATGATTAAGGATACAACTCCAGTACCACATAACGGTTGTAGACCACCAAAACGTAGAAGAGTCTAGTAAATTGTAGGAGGTGCACAGAGAATGGCTAGATACACAGGTCCTGTTTGTAGACTTTGCCGTAGAGAAGGGCAAAAGCTTTACTTAAAAGGAGATAAGTGTTTTACTGATAAATGTCCAGTAGCTAGAAGAAACTATGCTCCTGGGCAACACGGGCAAAGTAGAAAAAAATTATCTAACTATGGAGTACAATTAAGAGAAAAACAAAAAGTTCGTAGATATTATGGAATTTCAGAAAGTCAAATGAGAAAATATTTTGAAGCTGCAGATAAAAAAGTAGGAATTACAGGTGAAAACCTATTAAAAATACTAGAGTCAAGATTAGACAATGTTATATTTAGATTAGGTTTAGCTGATTCAAGAGCAGAAGCGAGACAACTAGTTACTCATGGACATTTTAAGATAAATGGTAAGAAGGTAGATATTCCTTCATATTTAACTTCTGTTGGAGAAACTATAGAAGTCAAAGAAGGAAGCAAATCATCAGTAAGGTTCAAAGAGCATCAAGAGGGATTCCAAGGTAACGTAGTACCATGGTTACAAATGGATATAGAAAACATGATAGGCAAAATCATTTCTGAGCCATCTAGAGAAGATATCGATCTACCAATACAAGAACACTTAATAGTAGAGCTATATTCTAAATAATAATTTTTAGAATCAGTTACCCTCAGGATAGCCTATAAAGATTATGAGGAGGGTCAATGTAAATGATAGAAATAGAAAAACCAAAATTAGAAATTGTCGACTTAAATGAAAACAACACTTATGGTAAATTTGTTGTTGAGCCTTTAGAAAGAGGATATGGAACTACTCTAGGAAATTCACTTAGAAGAATCCTGCTGTCATCTTTACCAGGTGCTGCAGTATCTTCTATTAAAATTCAAGGTATACTACATGAATTTTCTACAATACCGGGAGTATTAGAAGATGTTTCAGAAATTATTCTAAACATTAAAAATGTAGCTGCAATAATGCACTCTGAAGAGCCTGTAATGCTGAAGATAGAAGCTGAGGGGCCTGGAGAGATTACAGCAGGCGACATTCTAACTGGTAGTGATGTAGAAATATTAAACAAAGATCTTCATATAGCTACACTTGAAAATGATGCTAAGCTATACATGGAGCTTGAAATGACAAGAGGTAGGGGATATGTTCCTGCTGAAAGAAATAAGCAGGAAAACCAGCCAATAGGTGTTATTCCTATAGACTCTATCTATACTCCTGTTAAAAAAGTGAATTTTAAGGTTGAAAATACAAGGGTAGGACAAATTACTGATTATGATAAATTAACTCTTGAGGTATGGACAGATGGAACAATAAAGCCTGATGAAGCCACTTCATTAGGTGCTAAGATACTCAATGAACATTTGAACCTATTTATCACACTAACTGAACATGTTAATGATGTTGAAATAATGGTTGAAAAAGAAGAAGATAAAAAAGAAAAGGTTCTTGAAATGACTATTGAAGAACTAGACCTTTCTGTAAGGTCTTATAACTGCTTAAAAAGGGCAAGTATCAATACTGTTGAAGAATTAACACAAAAGACAGAAGAAGATATGATGAAGGTTAGAAACCTTGGAAAGAAATCCCTTGAAGAAGTTCAACAAAAACTTGCAGAATTAGGATTGAGTTTGAGAAAAAGTGATGAGTAATACCAGCTTAAAGGAGGGATAAGGATGGCTAAGCTAAGAAAATTAGGACGCCCTACTGATCACAGAAAAGCAATGCTTAGAAATCTTGTTACAAGCCTACTTAGAAATGGCAAAATAGAAACTACTGAAACAAGAGCCAAAGAAACTAGAAGAATAGCAGAAAAAATGATAACTCTAGCAAAAAGAGGAGATTTACATGCTAGACGTCAAGTTTTGGCATATGTGTATGATGAAACAGTAGTTAAGAATTTATTTGATGATATAGCACCAAAGTATGCGGACAGAAATGGTGGTTATACAAGAATGCTTAAACTAGGACCACGTAGAGGCGATGCTGCCGAAATGGTAATATTAGAATTAGTATAAAAGGTTTGGGGGGATTAAGTTGGGTATTATTAACTTAGTCCCTTTTTCAATACTTTCTGTCTAATTTTTTTCTTATTTCATTAACAAAGGACATATACTCTGTAGAGTTTTGTTGAACAAAATAGGCCCATGTGTTAAACTAAAATAGGTATATAATTGTCTTTGGAGAGGATATAAATGAGCGATACAATGATAAAAATAGAAAATGTAACTTTAGAATATACAACAAATGAGGATAAAGAATTTGCCGCATTAAAGGATGTAAGCCTTGAAATAAAAAAGGGAGAATTCTTAGTAATACTTGGTCACAATGGTTCAGGAAAATCAACCCTTGCTAAATTGATGAATGCACTTTTATTACCTACTGAAGGAAAGGTGTATGTAAATGGTATGGATACCACTGACATGAATAAAGTGTGGGATATAAGACAAACAGCAGGCATGGTTTTTCAGAATCCAGATAATCAACTAGTAGCTACTATTGTTGAAGAAGATGTAGCTTTTGGACCTGAAAATCAAGGTGTAGAGCCTAGTGAAATAAGAAGAAGAGTAGATGAAGCATTAGAAATAGTAGAAATGAGTCAGTATAAAAAACATGCTCCACATCTTTTATCTGGTGGACAAAAACAAAGGATAGCAATAGCCGGCATACTAGCTATGAATCCAGACTGTATTGTACTAGATGAACCTACTGCAATGCTAGATCCTTCGGGAAGAAAAGAAGTAATGAACACTATAGAGAAGCTAAACAAAGAGCAAAAAAAGACTATAATTCATATAACCCACTATATGGACGAAGCAGTAGGTGCAGACAGAATAATAGTAATGGAAGAAGGGCAAGTAGTATTAGAAGGCGCGCCTAAAGAAGTATTTAGTAAGGTAGAAGAGATAAAGAGCTTAGGCTTAGATGTGCCACAAGTAACAGAGCTAGTACATGAGCTTATAAAAGAAGGAATAAACCTTCCAAAGGATATATTAACAGTTGAGGAATTGGTGGGATTGCTATGACAATAAAAATTGATGGATTAACATTCATATATAATCAAAATACACCCTTCGAAGCAAAGGCTTTAGACAACATAAATCTAGAGATAAAAGAAGGGGAATTTGTAGGACTAATAGGTCATACAGGCTCGGGGAAATCCACCCTTATACAGCATTTAAACGGACTACTTAAGCCTACATCTGGTCGTATAGAGGTAGGTGGAGTAGATATCACAGTAAAAGGTACAAGTTTAAAGGAAATACGACAAAAAGTAGGTCTTGTATTTCAATATCCTGAGCATCAACTATTTGAAGAAACAGTATATAAGGATATAGCCTTTGGGCCACAAAATTTAGGGCTATCACAGGAAGAAGTAGATGCAAGGGTTAGAGAAGCAATGGAGCTTGTGGGACTTGATTTTGAAGGTACTAATGACAGATCACCCTTTGAGCTTAGTGGCGGACAAAAAAGAAGGGTAGCCATAGCAGGAGTTCTAGCTATGAAGCCACAGGTATTGATATTAGATGAGCCAACAGCAGGTCTGGACCCTAAGGGAAGAGATGATATATTAGGACAGATTCAAAGCTTATATCAAAAAAACAAAATGACCATAATCCTAGTATCTCACAGCATGGAAGATATAGCACGCCTAGTCAATAGGATAGTAGTAATGCATAGTGGGAAAATAGCTATTACAGATACGCCAAGAGAGGTATTTAAAAGAGCAGAAGAGCTAGAAAAGCTTGGACTTGGTATACCACAGATAACATATTTTATGAAAGCCTTTAAAAATAAAGGGCATGGTATTAGAGAAGATGTTCTAACAGTAGATGAGGCAAAGGAAGAGATATTACAATATTTGAGGAGAAATAGAGATGCTTAAGAATATAACGATAGGTCAATATTTTCCAGGAGAAACAGTTATCCATAGATTAGATCCTAGGGTAAAGCTATTAGGCGTCTTTGCATTTATAATATCATTATTTTTTATTAATAGCTTTTATCCATATATATTTGTAGTAGCTTTTATACTAACTACCATAAAGCTGTCTAAGGTTCCTTTAAGCTATGTAATAAAGGGACTCAAACCATTAATCTTAATAATATCCATTACTTTTCTAATAAATTTGTTTATGACAAAGGGAGAAATACTATATGAAATAGGGCCATTAGACATAACAAAAGAAGGTTTGGTACAAGCAACTTTCATGGCTCTAAGACTAATATTTCTTGTTATGGGTACATCATTATTAACCCTTACAACTTCCCCAATATCATTAACTGATGGTATAGAAAAGCTATTGAAGCCATTTAGTAAAATTGGGGTACCAGCTCATGAGCTTGCCATGATGATGACCATAGCCTTAAGGTTCATTCCAACCTTATTAGAAGAAACAGATAAGATAATGAAAGCACAAATGGCAAGAGGAGCAGACTTTGAAAGTGGTAACATAATGAATAGAGCCAAAAGCTTAGTTCCACTATTAGTACCCTTGTTCGTAAGTGCCTTTAGGAGGGCAGATGAGCTTGCTATGGCTATGGAAGCAAGATGCTATAGAGGTGGAGAAAACAGAACAAGAATGAAGGAATTAAGGTTTAAAAAGATAGACTTTGTTGCATTAAGTATAACTACAGTGTTTATTGCCATAATAATCACATATAGATTTTGGTGGTAAAGAGGGCTAATCATGAGAAATATTAAGCTCATAATAGAATATGATGGTACAAATTATTCTGGTTGGCAAAAACAGCCACATCAGACAACGATACAAAAAACCATAGAGGATTCTATCACAAAAATAACTAAAGAAAAAATTGAAATATATGGCTCAGGAAGAACAGATAAAGGAGTTCATGCCAAGGGTCAAGTAGCTAACTTTTTTACTGGTTCAAAGATTCCAGCAGAAAGATTTAGAGAGGCCATTAACAGTGTATTACCAAAGGATATTGTGATAAGCCATTCAGAAGAAGTAGATGAATCATTTCATTCAAGATATAGTGCTAAAGGAAAAGAATATAGATATATTATTTATAACAGAAGAATCTCAAGTCCATTACTTCGGAATTATGCTTACCATGTACCTCAAAAGCTTCATTTTGACTACATGAAAAAGGCAGTAAATGACTTTGTTGGCACTAATGACTTTGTAGCCTTCATGGCATCAGGAAGCTCAGTAAAAGACACTATAAGGACAATACATAATATATCCTTAGAAAAAGATAAAGAAATTATACAACTAAAGATAAATGGGGATGGATTCTTATATAATATGGTAAGAATTATCCTAGGAACATTAGTAGATATAGGTATAGGTAAAATAGATAGGGATGCTATACCCCAGATTATATTGTCTAAAGATAGACAAAAGGCAGGACATACTGCACCACCTCAAGGATTATATTTAGAAAGAGTATATTATTAATAGATATTTTTTACACAAATTAGTGGAAACATCTTGACACACCTGGAAGGTTGTATTAAAATATAAAGGTATGTTAGAATAAAAAATCCACTGCCCCGGATTTTTATATATACATTACGTTTAACTCATCGGTTTTAAGGAGGGAAATAGATGAAAAGCTTTGTTGCAAAACCAAATGAAATTGAAAGAAAATGGTACATTATCGACGCTGAAGGAAAAACATTAGGTAGACTTAGTTCAGAAATCGCAAAAATATTAAGAGGTAAACATAAACCAATTTTCACACCACATGTTGATACAGGAGATTTTGTAATAGTAGTCAATGCAGAAAAGGTAGTATTAACTGGTAAGAAACTAGAACAAAAAGCATACAGATATCATACTGGATATCCAGGCGGACTAAGAGAAGTTCCTTACAGCAGATTAATGGAAAAAAACCCAGAAAGAATAATCAGCTTAGCAGTTAAAGGCATGTTACCTAAAAACAGCTTAGGTAGAAGTATGTTTAAAAAATTAAAAGTATACAAAGGTACAGAACATAAACATCAAGCTCAAAAACCTGAAGTTTATGAAATATAGTTTTCAGGAAGGGAGGAGACTGTAAATGGCGAAGGTTCAATACTACGGTACTGGTAGAAGAAAAACATCAATAGCAAGAGTGAGATTAGTTCCTGGCACAGGAAATATAACTATAAATAAAAGAGATTTTGAAGAGTACTTTGACTATGATACATTAAAGGTATTAGTTAAAGAACCTCTAAGAATTACAGATTCATTAGACAAATATGACGTAATAGCAACTGTAAAAGGTGGAGGATTCACTGGTCAAGCAGGAGCAATTAGACATGGTTTATCAAGAGCTCTAATCAAAGCAGACGAAGAACTAAGACCAATACTTAAAAAAGCAGGTTTCTTAACAAGAGACCCAAGAATGGTAGAAAGAAAGAAATACGGCTTAAAGAAAGCAAGAAGAGCTTCTCAATTCTCAAAGAGATAATTTCAAAGTTTACAAAAGTCCCGAAAACACAGCGTTTCGGGACTTTATTTTTTTGAGGTGTCGCAAACTCTATTTTACTCAGGAATAAAAATATATATTTTTTTATAGCATCCATGGTATACCCCCGGTGTAACACCGTGGATGGGGAGAAACCGGACACCAAAGCTGGGGAACACAATTTTGGTCAGCCTGCCAATCTCTAAATACTCTCCGCCAAGCATACCCCTTTAACTACTCCTATGAGCTGATATAAATAGCGGAAAATAAGTTAATTAAGAGATTATGTAGTAGCCTGAAATATAAACTTTTCCATCAACTGCCGGACAGATCCGGCCACATATCTTTTCAAGAAATAATAGGCCAGAAACACAAATGCAATATAAAAAATGTGGTCTGCAAGTCTGCTGCCCAAAGCGGTACCCGCAAGAAAACCAAACCAGCGCGGAGCCTGACAGCAGAGATAACCGGAAAGCATGCTGACAGCGGATATGAGCAACGGACGCTTATAGTAAAAATAGAATATCACGATCAGCGGCAGATGAGTAATCAGTGGATACAACTTTGATGTCAAATCCAAGCCCCAGAGCCACCAACTGGTGGTCTGAACGAAAAGAAAAATTACACAGAGCAAGATAGTAACAAGCCTATTTTTCCTTGTGGGTTCTATTCTCGCAAAGAGAACCGATACCGTTATACCAAAGACCAAAGAAACTCCAAATCGTAAGAGTCCTATCACTGTTACTATCATGATCATTCCTCCTCCATTTGATAACGCAGATATTGCTGCTTTATCTCCCGCGCCTTGCCTTGTGCAATGGGTATAGTGGAGAGGGTCTGTAAGGTCACCTGATGATTTTCGATGGTATCTACATACTGCATATTCACAAGATAGGAGCGATGGGGTTTTATAAAACACTTATATTTTAGAAGTGTATCGCAGACAGAGGAAAAAGGCTCCGTACATTCTATCACTTTGCCGGAACGCAGGTGATACAACACATTTCTGCCTATGACCTCAATAAAAGTCAAATTGAAGATAAGTATTTTTTGAATGCCCTCATTACTCTTTACGATAATCATATCTTCATCTTTTTCCTCTTTGATCTGCTCCAGTATTTCATCAAAGGTGAAGAATAGTTTTTCTTTTGAAATTGGCTTTAGTACATAGTTGATGGCTTTCACTGAATAGCTTTCTAAAGCAAATTCAGGTGATGATGTAAAGAATAAAATTGGAGCAGTTTTGTCAAAACCACGGATTTCCTTTGCCAGATTAATGCCCGTAAAGCCCGGCATAATAATATCCAGACAGTATATATCAAACCGTTTTCCTTTTTCCAAGGCTGAAACCAGTTCAAATCCATTTGAAAAGACAGCAGATTCACAATTCAGATGTTTTGATGTTCGGTACAGGTCTATAAGCTGTACCATATTGGATAGTTCGTCAATATTATCATCACAGACCGCAATCTGGAGCATAATAATTCCTCCATCTCTCTATTATTCTATCTCTCCATGATAATTTTATCATAAAAATCGAATATTCGATATATGATTCATGTCAAAAAAATCATGTTTCATGCAGAAAGCGGGTTTTTGAGATAGATTTTGATAGATTGAAGATGTAAAACAAAATCTTTATTTGAAACAAGATTTCTAAAGGAGGAACAAGATTATGAAAAAACGATTTATTAGCATCCTGCTCAGTTTTTGTATGGTGATGGGACTACTGCCAACAACTGCGTTTGCAATAGGGTGGGCAACAGATAATACTATTATTGAGGGTTGGTACCATCTCCGCTGTATGAATAATTACCTCAATTTGACTGTAGATGGGGAAGCAGAGCTACGCAAGCTTTCTGAAAATGAAGCCTTTTATGTGGAAAGCAAGGGCGGCAGCCAATATACCTTAAAAATGAAAGACGGCAGATATTTAGGGCTTGAGGGTGAGAGAAAAGACGGTTCAAGAGTAAAAGCGGTAAATAGCCCTTATATTTGGCTTATCCATTGGGAAGCAACTAACTTTAACAAAGAAAAGTCAGACATTTTCAGTTTGCGACCACCTGAAGCTTTAAAACTGGTCGTTAATGCATCTGGTGAAAAAAATGCTGACGGAACTTCTATTATTATATGGAAACATCAGAAGTTAGATGCCCCTAATCATGCCGAATTTCGGTTTATTCCCACAAATATAACTCCAGATCCTACAGGTGAAAAATGGACTACTTACAAAGAAAATGGTTTGATGGGCTACAAGGACCAAAGTGGAAAAGTGGTAATTAAGGCACAGTTTGATCATGCAGAAAAATTTTCTCAAGGGATGGCTAGGGTTTACAATAAGGCTAAGGGTGCAGCTGCTTATATTGACACCACAGGCAAACTCATCACCCCCTTCAAATATGACTCTGCTGCAAGTGGACATATTGCATATGATGGCTTGATGAGGGTCGCAATAGATGGTGAGGATGTTGTCAATGCCATTATGAATGGAGATGGCGTATATTCTATTGAATCTGTTGGAAACAGCACCGTAGTAGTGATGAAAAGCGGCAAGAAACTGAAATTTGACCCCAAATACGGCTTTATTGACAAAACAGGGAAAGAAGTAATACCACTGCAATTTGATGAAGCCTACTCTTTTCAAGATGATCGGGCGGCAGTACTCGAGTTCCAAGGTTGGGAGCATGGGTTTTCTATTAACAAGATTGGCTATATTGACACAACGGGAAAACTTGTTATCCCTTATCAGTACGGTGGTGAGAACCTTTATGACGCCAGTGTATTAAGTTATAAAGATGGCTTGACGTGTTTCTTCCAGTACCTCGGAAAGGGAGGTGTGACGGCTGACGGGTGGGTTAAACACGCTCCGGGAGGCATAATGGATAAGAATGGTAAGGTTATCGTTCCATCCAACCCTGATAGATATTATTGGTCAAACCAGTTCGGTCTTCAATGGAAAGATGGCGTTATAGTGAACTGTTATTTCACGGAAGTGAACAAGGAAGGTGTACCCACAAAAGGCGGTGGAAGAGAGTGGTCATTCACTGAGTTATACGACTATTCGGGTAAGTTAATTAAAAAGCTGGACGGATACACCGACGCCATGCCTATAGGTGGAGGATATACTCTGGCTCTTCACCAAGTACCCTATGGTGAGACAATAAAATATCTTGGTACCGAAGCATATGTGGGATATTGGACTGTTTTTGACTGCAATGGCAAGATTGTGGTTGATAATGTTCAAAAGAACAATTTTTACCTTCTTAACAGTGCTTATGGCTATGCAAACGGCTATGTATATTTCGGAGGCGAAAGCTACAAAGTTCCTTAACTTAAATTGGACTTAGTCTGTCTCTCCGGTAAAAAATAAACAAGGAGGACCTTATTATGCTGCCAACTTTCATCACAATCATAGTAATTGTTGCGGTCATTGTCCTATGGACAATCTCTACACAACGCAAACTGGCTGTGCTAGATGAGCATATCGGCAATGCCATGAGTCAGATCGGAGTGCAGCTATCAGTATGTTTTGACGTCATCATGGCTCTTTTGGATTTAACAAAAGAATATGCCAAGCTTGAGAGCGAAACACTGATTGAAACCATCAAATCAAGAAAAAACGTCATTACGGCAAAAACCACACCGGATGAAGTAATGCGTCAGGAAGAGATTATTTTCAATGCGCTGGGCAGGATTGCCATGGTAACGGAGCAATACCCGGAGTTAAAAGCAAATCAGACCTATATCAAAACCATGGACGCAGTACAGACCTTTGAAAACATGGTGCGCACCAGCCGTCTGATTTATAACAATAGTGTTTCAAAGATGAACCGTGAAATTCGAATGTTCCCAGTGTCTATGATTGCCAGGATGTTAGGCTTTCGGCAAAGAGATTATATTGTGGAGTTGCACTGATGAAACAAGGAAAATCAACTTTATTCAAGGAGGAGTAAACATTATGAACAAACGATTATTGAGTATGCTTCTTTCGCTGTGCATAGTAGTGACCATGCTGCCAGTGACCGCAATGGGGGTAGAAGTTGATACTACCATAGGCGGGAGCGGAGAAATTATAAGCTTTGCACCCATCATAGAAACAGAAAAATCGGTATCCCTTGGTATATCCATTGAGGATTTAGAATTGCTCGAGACAGTGACTGCCGTGGTACGGACAGCCGTGACTCTTCAAGAGGATTCCGTGCAGGATTCCGGCAGCCTGGAAACTGCGACTGCCACAACAGCAACTGAATCCGAATGGGAAGAAAACATCGTGGAGATTCCGGTGACATGGACTTCCCAGCCGGAATATGACATGGACACCAAGGGAGAGTATGTCTTTAGGCCAGTGATTGAGGACTATACGGTCAGCAGTGTTCTGCCGGAGATTAGGGTGACGGTGGGTGAACTGCTGCCTACCGCAGTAGCGTTAGGGCTGGTCAGTCCTTTGGGCGATGATACGTACAACATATGGGTGGGTGGTGTGCAGGTGACCGACGTTAACAAAGATAACATCAGCGGTACGGACATTAGCGGAAATATCTCCTATGACCCTGATACATCAACCCTTACTTTAAATGGTACAACAATCACTGCAGTATATGAAAAAACAATAAAAAAGAATATATCTGGAAAACTATATGACGAAGAACATCAATATGGTATATATGCAGACATCACTGACCTAAAAATAGTCGTAACGGGGAACAACACCATAAATTGTCCAGATGCAGATACTAAACATAGTTATGGTATCTATGCCAGAGGTGCATTGGAGATTACTGGCAATGGTAGTCTATCTGCCAATAGCGGTAAAGGAATTGTCAGTTATGGCATTTACAGTGATGGTGAACTCACGATTAAAAGCGGAACAATCACCGGTATCAGTAATGCTATATATACATCACTTGGAATATACGGAAGTAAAATAAATATTTCTGGAGGAGATGTGAGTGCTAATAGCACTGGAGGTTCCGCTCACGCAATGGTAGCAAATAGTTACAATATTACCGGAGGTAAAATCACGGTAACCGGAAACAATGGTCTATCTGCTAATTTTGATTATAATCCAATCAACATCTCCGGCGGGGAGGTAAACGCGAACGTTAGCAATAACGCAATATCTGGCGTACTAAACTTCGAAGGAGGCATGGTAATAGCCACAGGTGAAAAGGCTCTAAAAGGTACATTGAACCTTATAAAGGGTATTGCCACAGCTGGCACCAATAAGGATGGAAGCAATGCGGATTTCTATGATGCAGATAATCTTCCAAACTACAAATACCTTAAAATTGAGCCAGTTCCAGACACTACTGTCACCAACTTTGATTTAACAAGCAAACTTACAGCTCCAGCAACTGGCGGCAGACCAGACATAACTATCACTGATGATCAGTATACCGGAACCATTGCATGGAGTGACAATCCAACAATATTCATTGGAAGTAGAGCTTACACTGCTACTGTAACTCTGACAGGAAAAGATGGTTACATCTTTTCGGGAGTAGCTGAAAATGCTTTCTCTTACGATGGAGCAACCAGCGTTATGAATAGCATAGGCTCTGATAAAATAATGACTGTAACCATTGTGTTTCCTCAAACCATGGCAAGAACATTGCAAGAAATCATTATTACTAGGCCACCTAATAAAACAGCGTATTATTATGGAGAAATCTTTGATAAGACTGGTATGATAGTAAAAGCATCCTATGACGATGGCACGATAGATGAGAATTTCACTAACTACACTGTGGATAAAACAGGGCACCTCACCCTAAGTGACA
Source organism: Proteiniborus ethanoligenes (assembly GCF_900107485.1). Classification (NCBI taxonomy): domain Bacteria; kingdom Bacillati; phylum Bacillota; class Clostridia; order Eubacteriales; genus Proteiniborus; species Proteiniborus ethanoligenes. Next base: position 3,167 of record NZ_FNQE01000034.1, on the reverse strand, counting down.
ATTTAATTACCCTAACGGCAAATGGCACAACTATCAAAACCACTCAAGCTATTACTGTTATCAAGAAAACACCGGCTACGGCTGATTTGGTCTTTGACTTAACTGCTGTAGACTACGACAGCACAGAAAAACCTGTGACCGTTATGGCAGCACATGATAAGACTTTGGGTGCAATTACTGTTAAATATAATGGCATCACCACTGTTCCTACCAATGCAGGCAATTATTTAATTAGGGTAGATATTGCTGAAAGTACAGAATACAATGCAGCTACAGATTTATCCTTGGGTAATTATACCATCAATAAAATTGACTATAGAGGTAATTCAACTTTGTCAGAAAATATTTTAGTAGATGGAAAAATCGGAGCAAGCATAACCCTTCCCGACATTCCAGAAGGTGCAAAATGTGGCACTCCCATTGCAGGTGGTACAATTATGATGACTGATATGAGTATTTCAGGAAATAAATTAATCTATACTGCACCTAAAAGCACAACAGGACAAAGTGGCACTATGACCATTCCTGTAACAGATGCGACTAATTACAAGGATTATAATATTGTTGTGACAATTACCTATACAGCTAAGACTCCACAGATGATTTCTTATGCAACTACGACCATTACAAAGATCTATGGTGATGCAAAGTTCGTAAACCCTTTAACTCAAGATGAAATAAATGGTACAATAACCTATGCTAGTGATGATAACGCCGTAGCAACTGTCAATCCTTCCACTGGTGAGGTGACCATTGTTTCTGTAGGTGACGGAAGTGCAACCATCACTGCTACTGCTATGGAAACAGATACCCATGCACAGGCTACGGCAAGCTATATTGTGACTGTTTCTAAAAAAGCACTTACTCTAAAAGCAGATGACAAGAATATGATACAAGGAAATGAATTACCAAACTTTACTTTTACAGCTATAGGCTTAGTGAATGGTGATAATGTGATAGCACCTCCTACTATTTCTACTACTACTAATGGAACTACTGTAGGAATTTTTGACATTACCCCTTTGGGTGGAGTGGTGGAAAATGCCGCAAGCTATAACATTATCTATACAAAAGGCACTTTAACCGTGGCAGGTGGTTCTGGTGGTTCCGAAAGTTCCAGTGGCGACTCTGGCAGCAGTGATACAAGCTCCTCAAACGACAGCAGCCCTGTAATCGTTACCCCACCTGCAGCCGACAAGCCTAATGATCCCACACAGGGAGAAATTAAGGTTCACGGCACAGCAGACGGCAAGGACAATATCACAGTAAAGATCACTAACAAAACTGTGACCGATGCCTTTGATAAGGCTTTTGCAGACGCCAAGAAAAACGGAAACGAGAAAAATGGCATCACAGTAGTACTCCGTGTGGACACCGGTAGCAAGACCGGCTCTAATGTCACGGTTAATCTTCCAAAGACTGTGCAGGACACCATCATTGCGAAGAAAATAGTCAACACAATTGTAGTGGTGAACAACCCCGACATCAGAATCGGCATGGATTTGGCTACTGTGCAGGAAATCAACAAGCAAGCAAAGTCTGATGTGAATGTTACCGCCACCCGCAGGGACAGCAGCAAGCTGACCGGGGAAGCGAAAAACGCCATTGGTGAACGCCCGGTATTCGACCTCAAAGTGAATTACGGTAGTGACCAACAGGTACAGAGCTTTGGTGCAGGCAACGTATTGGTCACCATCCCCTACACCCTGGGGCCAAATGAAATGGCCGAGAATGTGCAGGCGGTTTATGTGGATAGCAATGGAAAAGTACACTGGCTGGTAAACTCGGTCTATGACAGTATGGAAAAGGTTTTGCGTTTCAGCACCAACCACTTCTCCACTTATGGTGTAGGCTACAAAGAGGATGCACCTGCATTTACGGACATTGCAAGTCACTGGGCAAAAGAAGACATTGAGTTTGTGATAAGCAACGGATTATTTAGCGGCACTTCCGCCACCACCTTCAGCCCTAACACTGCCATGACAAGAGGAATGTTCGTTACGGTGCTGGGAAGGCTGGCAGATGCCGATGTGAGCAGCTACAATAAGAGTAGCTTCAGCGATGTGAATAGCGATTCTTACTATATGGGTTACATTGAATGGGCAAGCAAAAACAATATCGTAAACGGAACTGCCAATGGAAACTTTGCCCCTGATCAAGGCATTACCCGTGAGCAGATGGCAGTCATCATAAGGAACTATGCCAAGATTATGGATATTAAGCTGACACAGGCTCATGGGGAAGATGCCTTTGCGGACAGCGCCAAAATCAGCACCTACGCTAAGGATGCGGTGAAGCAGATGCAAATGGCAGGTGTAATCAGTGGTAAAAATAGTAATCTCTTTGATCCACAGGGTAAAGCCACTCGGGCAGAGGTTGCGGCATTATTGCGCCGTTTTGTAGAACTGGTGAGCTCCAGAGACACCATGTAGGCTTCTGGCTCATTGACCCCAAGCTGGGCTGCACCATGAGCTAGTAGGAACGCTTGAGCAACAAAAGCAGATTCGCTCTGATCCATCCGGGTGATGTGCTTCGGGTTGAGGAAGGATTTTTTGGATATCCTTAAAATTGGTACTTGAAAAACAAATAATTATGCAACATAATCAGAAAAGTCAGATAAATCACTTGATAAATGAAAAGGTGTACAGATAATAAAGATATAATTAATTTACGCACGATTTACACAGGGTCAGAAGTTAGAAAATTGAAATTTTCAATAAAGGGTACTTAAAGTATATGTCCACTACTATATATAGTGTATTTGAGACAAATTGATTCCGTACATCAATTATCAAAGAGATAGGATTTCAGAAAAACAAAATCCCTCAAACACGCTGAACATGCCCCTGTCAAGTAGACAGTGGTAAAAATAAAAATCTTTCTACGCCAATCGTTGAACAATGGTTGGCGTAGACTCATTCTATGCAACTTTATTCTGCAAGTAATTTCTGTACTCTATTGGTGTCATACACTTTAATCGCCTTTGATACCTATGATTATTGTAATACTCTATATAATCAACAATAGCAGTTTCTAATTCGGAGTATGAATTGAATCTTCTAAGGTAATACATTTCAGATTTTAACATGCCCCAGAATGCTTCCATAGGTCCATTATCAATGCATCTTGACACTCTGGACATGCTTTGTATCATACCTGCATCATCG
>NZ_FNQE01000033.1 GCF_900107485.1 Proteiniborus ethanoligenes | reverse complement strand
AGCTTGCTCGGTAGCTTGCTCGGTAGCTTGCTTATTTAAAGGTATAATGGTTTTAAATACATCTTCTTCAACAAATACTGGATCTACTCCTGAATAGATTCTATTATACTTGAAAATATTCCTAACTCCTGAACCTAGCTCATCTACCCATCCTATCTCTTTAAAAAATTTTGCAATTGTAGGATTTTTAGGGTATGGTGAAAAGTTTTCTGGGTCAATTATTCCATTTCTATGAGTCTTGTTACTATTTTCAATATATACTCTATCTTTTTCTATAATTAATTTCGCAGGAAATGGGTTTGCAAATTCTCTATGAATTAGTAAATTAGATATAGCTTCTCTGAATATTTTATCTCTTAGACTGATTCTCTGATCTCCTTCAATATAAAACTTATCGTTCAAATGTTTGGCTATAAATTGCATTAATCTTTCATAGCTGTGTATAAGATTAACCCTAATATCATCTCTATCATCATAACGATCTAAGTTTTCTCTTCTTAAAATAGCATCTGTTCTATGATGTGGTAGAGCAGCATGAATTAATTCCTCTTTGCCAAAGATTAAAATTCCACCTAGAGTAATCCCTTCTTTCCCAGTGTTAGGATCCTTCAAATATAATCCTGCACTTTTTAGTAGCTCTAAATTCTCCATAGAACTCCAAGGATGGTTTGGTTTTTGATTTTCAGCAAGCCTTCTTATTTTTGTAAAAATATCTATCTCCAAATCATCCATTTCTGCAAATGAAAAAATTCTATTTTCAGTATAAGTACTTTGTTTTCTCATATATAAGCTGGATACTAAATTTGTGTTATCAGTGATATTTATATCACCATCTTCGTTTCTATCATATATTTTTCCATTACATCTGTGGACTTGTGAACTTTCAGGGACAAAAATGTATAGAATTATCTTATTATCTATTTCTATTTGATCTATGGTTAAGTAAAAAGTAGGGCTTATTTTAAGAGGATTATTTATACTTGTAACAAAATCTTTCTTTACTTTATCAACTGCTTTTTCTTCAATTCCAACAATTGTTCCATCATCTTTAACACCTAAAAGTAAATGTCCCCCATTACGATTTAAGAAAGCACATACTGAATCAAATACATCCTTATTTAGTTTATTTCTACTCTCTTTAAATTCAATATTCAACCCTTCACCAGAATTAATCATTTCTAAAATATGGTTAATTGTCATGATTATCAGCTTCCTATCTACTTTTTATTTCCACTGGAATCTTCTAACTATATTATATACTATTCTAGTAAATAGTATATAACTAAGATAAATCTAAAATAATAAATTAACTTAAACTAGTACTATCCCAATGATTTTTAAAATAAAAAAGTCTTGGTCCCTCTGTTTCCAAAGGTTCCAAGACTTTTGTTTGCTACTCCACGCCGTAGGTTTCGGACTTCTACCTCCTTACAGTCGGTAGAAATCTCGCCAACCCTGACAGGTGTAACTCCATTCATTCTATCTACGCCAAAGGCTTGATACAATGAGGAATTACTCCAGCAATAGATTTCATCAATTTCATTTGTTCCCTTCGCTCACATGAAATTGGAAATCCTTGCAGGGGTAGTACCTACAGTTCAACTTCACTATCGTTCGTTTCACTGGGTACTACTCCCATCCTACTTTTGTGGATTTATTCTATTTGGGGATGTGTGTTTTTCAAGGGTTGAAGCTTTGGGGTTATTTGGTTTATTGATACTTATTTTGTTTGTTGAGATTTTTAGTACTTTTTTAGTACTATGGGGTACTTGTTGGAGATTATAAAAATACTATTTTATATTTAAAAGTTTTTTTGCATCTTTGTGTGCTTTATCAAATGAATCTTTATGTTTACTATAGTCACTTATTTTGATTTTCATAAGATCATCAGGATCAATGTCAGCACCAGTAAAATCTTTTTTTAACCTGATATAATGTAACTTATCAAATACATCATTATATATGTATTTCTATCTAAACCTCCATTATTTGAATAATACTCGTAGCTATAATCATCCTTATTTTTATTTTCCTCATTAATTTAATTATTATATTGAAAAACAGCTAACCTTCTTATTGTTTCATTAGAACCATAAGCTATAGTTTTATTTATCATTTCATTTATTTTATTTTCAAGCTTATTTTGTGCCATATGAATTATTTTCTTGGATTAAAAGCTAAGTTATACCAATCATCAAGTAACCTTGAAATCTCTTTTGTTGAAACATCCCTATAAAAACTATCTATTTGCAATTCATAAGCCTTCTGGGATCTAAAATGTTCCATATTTATATCATGATTTCATTCTGGTATTCCCTAAGTAGATTTATTGAAATATCCATTCATACCTTTTATCACTCCGTCCATGATATCATATGTTAGAAAAGAAACAATGAACATTATAAAGATATCCTTAATTTGACTTCACTCCATTATTCTAATCTAGTTTATTTTAGCTTTATTTTTTATAACTTAGCTCACTTCATCATTCTATAATTTATTTATCTGTTCTATAAGATTCCTCATTTGTGACTCATATTCACTTTTAATTTTACCTCCACTATTAACTATCCCAATTTTTCCATTACTTTTATCCCTTGGTTTTTTATCCCTAATATCATCTGCCGGAATAATAAAAAAGTTGTAATTAGGATATATTCCTTGTAACTTCTCCTTATCCTCTGGCTTATCACCGTCTAATATTATACTTACTTTTTTATATCCCAAGTCTTTCAGAATGTTAATAATATATTCCATTTTAGGTGCTCCACCCACACCCCATCCAAAGAAATTTCCTTTAAATTCAAGGTCTAATTGTTTTGCTATTAAAGGATAAAATATAACATCTTCTTGACCTTCAACTAAAATTATATTATCTTCTAGGAAGAAAACTTCTTTAGCTTCAAATCCCAATGTATGTGGTTGATTAAGATCTTTGATAAATTTTCTGATATCTTCTTTACTATTATCTTCTAAATTATAGACTTCTATGTCTCCGTCTTCACCTTTTACCGTCCTAATTAATTCTGCACCATTTAAAATCGATTCCCAATCAATAAAATATGGGGAATGTGTTGAAATAATAATTTGCCTATCACTTGCATACTCTTTAAGTAAATCCATTGTTCTCTTTTGATAAGCAGGATGTAGGGATAACTCCGGTTCATCAATAGCTATTACCGATCCCTCTTCAGAATCAAATAATGCATCACATATGGTAAAAACACTCCAAATACCATCCCCTAATCCCTCGCTACTATGGATACATCCGTTTATTTCGAGTTTCAAATAGTATGTTCCATTATCATTTTGTTCAATTGTCCATTTTAAATTATGTCCTAATATCCTTTTTAATAGTGGATCAAATTCTTCTTTCTTTTTATGCATATTGAATAGTCTAGAACTAAAGTCATTTAATCCAGACGCTCTATTATGCATATTTATTTGCAGATTCCGCATATAATCATATCGACCGATTTCATTACGATGAAACTCATACTCAACAAACCGCCTTGATTGAAGAACAAATATCTTTAACCCTTCAAAGTAATCTTCTTCGCCATCATTTTTTTGCATCTTCGTAACACTTCCTCCATGTTCATGACTAATTATCTTATAGACATCATCTTTTTCATCAATTAACTTTATCTTGACTCTACTATATGTTCTTATATTTCTTTTTCTTTCAGCTATACTAGGGCTACTATGCCTATCTAGATTAAAAAATCTTAATGATTCTAATATAGTTGTTTTGCCAGAGTTATTTGAGCCAACTAAAAAACTCATACCACTCCCAGCTTGTCCATTTGGAAAAGCAAAACTTATTTTTTGCTTCTTCCCAAATCCTCTAAATCCACTGATTGATAATTCTTTTATCATATAATTAGCCCCCTGTTTGTTATGGTTAAAAAAACTAGATATTTATATTATAATTTATTTCTACAGCTATTCTATTTGTTCAAAAATCCCTTCTCAAATGCCTGTGGAAATTGGAATCTCTTCTCTCCTACTTCAAATTTTATTGTAATATATCCATCACTCTTATCTAATTCTATAACTTCACCGATACCAAACTTTTTATGCCCTACTTTATTTCCTACAAAGACTTTATCTGTATAATCTACTTTTTCCACCTGTTTTCCCTCAGGAGATTTTTCTGCTACTAATAGCAATTCATCTTCTGTGGATGTGCCTTTCTTTGACTTAGCACTTAGTAGATCCTTAGAAGTGCCACTGCAAATTTTGACTTTACTATTTTTTTTCTTTTTATTATCTTTTCTCTTTTCTGTGATAATTGGCTTAGTCTTATCTTCTTTAAACTTTTTCACTGGTACACCTAGAGAAGCCTGTTGCATTCTAAACATTTCTTCATAATCATCACGGGTAATAACTGTATCCCAAAGACCTACATCTTTACCCTTATGTTTATTGATTCCTGTATATTCTAAACTAGCATCTTCATAGCGTTTGAATTTATATACTGCATCATTCATTAAAGGACCATTAAATACTCCTAAAGATACTAATAATTCAAAATCTTTAACATCTAGGCCTGTTACTTTTTTAAAGAGACCAGGTTCCAATTGAGTAATGACATCTTTCAAAGACTTTTCCCTATAATCAGTTAAATACATAAATATTGGAATACGTGTAGCGAATTTAATAAGTTTTTCTTGGATTTGCTTACGTTTTGATCTATACTCTTTTTCTTCTTCACTAAGCTCTTTTTTCTCTTTTTTACTGAGATCCTTTCCTTCCTTTTTAGCCTTCTTCACTGATTCAGATTTATTGATTATAGTTTCTATATCTGTATTTAAACTTCTAAAGCCTTCAATACTCATTAATGCATCCATAGCTTCCTCATTTGCCATTAATCTGCTTAATGTTTCATTATCTACATTTACAAGTAATGCACTTTCCCATCTCTTAGCTAATAAAGTAGCAGATGTTCCAGCCATGGCAATATCTAATACATCACTTGCACTAATTTGCCTCATTGTGCTTCCATCATAGGCAAGTACAGGCAAAAATTTAATAAATTCATCTACTTTCTTTTCTGGATCAGATTCTTCTACATTTAATCTTGTACTATAATCTGCAATTTGTTTTAAGGCTCGATCTAGAGCAAAATCAAATACATAGCATTCTTTTTTCATAATTTCCTTTTTGCCCATTTCTCCATCAATTACCCATGGGCTTTGGACACGAAAAGCTGCTTGAAAATAAGTTTCTGGACTTGATAGATTTCGTAGCATAAATATGCCTGTCCACGGTTTTACCGTTACTCCAGTAGTTAATTTACCACAGGATAGGGTAATTGTTTTAGTATCTAGTGGATTTCTCATGGATTTTTGTACAGGTTCTAATGCATCTAATCCTATTCCCGCTTTAGGTCCTGCTGCAACATTAATTTCATAATCATGGAAAAATGTATTTTGTCTCTGTATTAGCAGGTTTTTCATTGCATAGGCTGAAGCTACTGATGGCATAAACCATAATGTATGAGTAAGTACATTTAATAATCTTGAATCCGAATATGGCATTGGTGGCCTTTTGTCTCTTCCTAGTTTTAAATCATCCACATTTGCAGGTAAATGAGCTCCTCTGACTAAATCAAGCCATTTTTGAACCTCATTTTCGTAGACAAATTTTGCTTTATCTCTCTCACCAGTTGCTGAGAAGAAAACATTTAAGTCAAATTCGTCAAATTCCCCTTGACTTGCAATATTTCTAATATCTTCTGGCATTCTATAGGTCATCATAACCATTCTAGGAAGGGATTCATATGGATTATTTGGCTTGTCTCCCCAAGCCTCTTTTGCATTTTGTTCATCAGAATAGGTCCAATTAAATATTTGATCTTCTATAAATTCCCCAGAGTTTATGGCTCTAAAAGGTGTGCCAGATAAAAATAAATAATAGGATGTAGTAATTGGTAGGAATGTTTCATTGTAGGCATTATCTGCTTCATCTTCTTTATATTTTTCTAGATCTAGTGAATCATAAGCATCTTCATCTTCTTGTTCAAACAATTTTTGGGCACTATCTCGCCATGCCCCAAAGTGGTATTCATCAAATATAACTAAATCCCAATTTGTAGTATGTACCCATTCATTTTTTGCCTTAATTCCACCTGTATCTCTATTAACCCCTAATAAATCTTGAAAGGAACCAAAGCATACTATGGGCCTATTTTGATCTAAATCTTCAATATTAAATCCATTTTTCTTACTAATAAACTGCCATCCTTCAAAATCTACATGGGTCATTAAATCCTCTTCCCAAGCACTTTCAACTGCAGGTTTAAAGGTTAATACCAATATCTTTTTTAAATCCATCTTTTTCGCTAATTGATAGGATGCAAAGGTTTTACCAAAACGCATTTTAGCATTCCATAAAAATTTAGGAGCTCGATCTGGATATTCTTCTTTGGCCTTTTGATAGAAATAAATAGTTTTATCTACAGCATCTCTTTGTTCAGGTCTCATTTTAAAATTTAAGGTTCTATTTTCTTCATTTTCTATTCTATCTTTAACAGATATATAGGATGCTCTTAATTCATCTGTTGTACATTTAAACCATTCACCATCAGGATTTTCAATTTTGGATTTTCTAAGTTTTTTGTGAATTTCATGGTCCATAAAACTAGAACCATCATTACGAATAGCAGGCTCGGCAAATACAATTTTATAGGGCTTCTTCCCTGGTAAAACTACTGGAAATTGTTGTGATACCCTTTCCTCTACATCTATAGTTGTATATCCTACCTTTAACATGCCAGGATATCTTATGTCTTCATAAGCATATATCATTGGTTTGTTTTCTGGTCTTTGAGGGAAAAAAGTGTTATCAGCCATATTATCACTCCTATTCCATTGGCTTAATCATTGATTCGATAAAATCAATTTCTTCTTGGTTTAGACCGTACTTTTTATATAGTTCTTCATCTGTCCATGGTTTAGAAAAATCTTGGATTGGTACAAAAGTAAATACATTCTTAGATAAGTTTATAGAACTCATAGATTGCAATATTAAAAATCGAACAAACCTACTTTTAAGATATAATAAAAGATTATTAGCCTCTGTTTCATTATTAAAATTACCTACAACAAAATATGAATGTGTACAAACTTCCCCTGGGGATAATACTTTCATTGATGAAGTCATTACCCTAAACTTCCCATCCCTTCCAGGTTCTCCTGCATGTTCGGAGCTTGTTTTGCTAACCATTACCTTATATTTATCAAGGGTATCGAATCCTTTACTAATTTCATCCCTAGAAATATAACTAGTTCCTGCACTTGTATGAAGAATCAAATCTTGATCACTTGAACGAGTAGCTTTTCCTCTATAGTTAGTAGGTAATCCATATGGTGTTAATGAACTTACATATTCAATAATATTTTCCTCATCTAAAGATAGTACTTTATGAATAATATCGACAGATTCATTATATCTCACTAAAACAGGAAATTCATCCAATCTTCTTATTGCGGTACTTTCGTTACTACCATTAATGTTTGTGACTGTACATTCTCCAGAATATTCCCTACTCCAAAGGAAGTAACAAACACCACCACTTATGCTGTTAAATGGGAAACAATCTTTTGCATTTGCGTAATCTACTAAATGACTTATTCTATTATCAGATATCATAGTATCCCGAAAATCATCCAACCCCATTCCCCCTGCAAACCATCGAGAAGGAATAATCATAGAAAGATATCTAGGATTAAGTTTTTTGGCTTGTTCAACAAATAAATGGTAAATTGGCTTTGCTTGTCTACCGTAACCCCCTGTGTCAAGTTGATAAGGTGGATTTCCTATTATTACATCAAATTTCATATTAAATATCTCCTCTGGTTTTTTTCTATGTATAAATTCATATGCGTGAGTTTCTAATTCATCACTTCTCTTATATTCTGATTTAGATGCCCCACAATACTTACATCTATTTCCTTCCCATGTATGTTCAATAATATTATATTTAATATTTCCTACTGGATTGTCAAAGGTACTAAAGGAAAATATACTATTAGGATACTTAGACCCATAAATACTTCTTCTAGAAAGTAAACTAGTAAGTTCTGTGATGGCAATTCCATATAATTGATTATGGAAAATATGATCTAACCTTTCTTGTAAATCTGGTATTTCATCCTTTAATCCATCAATTAAACGTTTGGCAATCTCCCTTAGAAATACTCCTGACTTACAGGCGGGATCCAGAAAAGTAGCCTCTGGATTAGACCATAAATCCCCTGGCAATAAATCTAACATTTGATTTGCAATTTCTGGTGGTGTAAACACCTCATCATTTGAAAGATTAGCAAGGGTTGACAAGACATCTGGATTATACATATTTGAGTACAAATCTTTATTCAGCATATTGTACCCTCCTATAATCCATAAGAGGATATTCTTTTAAGGGTGCTGGAATTAAGGCCTGAATTTCTTCATCATATTCCCATCCCATCATGAATATTGAGATTTGTTCCTGATGCCCTGCTAGTAATTCATCAAATCTATAGTCCCTTCTTTTCATCATATTTCCACTAACCAAAGACCATTCTGAAAATATAATTGGATCACCTTCCAATGTTTCCATTGTTAAGGCATCTCCATGCAAAATATTTCTAGATAATATATATATTACTGCATCACGACAATCATCATTAGCTTCTTCCTTGCATACTTTTGTATATTCTTCATCAAAAATAGAAAACATACGGTCACGACATTCTAAAACATTATCTTCTAAAATATCTACACCATAAATACTAGTAATGGCTACTACGGCATATTTTTCATAATCAGATTTATTCTTTAAATATCTGCTTTTTACTACCTTTAGCTTTCTGTTTAGAATCTCTGCAAGGAAATTTCCTGTTCCACATGCTGGTTCTAAAAAACGGCTATCTATTCTTTCTGTTTCTTGTTTTACTAGGTCTAACATAGCATTAACTTCTCTTTCTGAAGTAAATACCTCTCCATGATCTGCTATTCTTTGTTTTGATTTAACTTGGTTGTTGAGTTTCTCCATAAATCATACCCCTTTATCCTTTATAACTAATAATATCTCCTATATCACATTCTAATTCTTTACATATCCTTCCCAATACATCTAAGCTAACATTTTCATCCTTACCCATACGGGCTAAAGTAGTTGAGGACATACCTGTTCTTTTTCGAAGTTCTTCTTTATTCATTTTCTTGTCAATTAGTAGTTTCCATAATTTGTCATAATTGTATCCCATAGTGGCCTCCATTTTATAAAGGTTTACTTTTTATATTTAAAGATATTATAACATATATTGCCTAAATATGGGCAAAGAAAAAGGCCCTTTCAGTCCCTTTTCTACAAACTATACACTATTATATGCTTTATCTGCTCATCTATTATCACATCTATCTGATTCATTAGCTTTACCCATTCATTGTAATTCTCTGTTTTCATTCCCCCGTTACGTCCTGTGCAATTTGGGATTGACATTTACACTCTCCAGACCTTCATATATCTTGGAGTTTCTAACTGTATATGGACACCCAAATGAATATAATCAAAATAATAATAGTACTATTTTAGTACTTTCAAAAAATAAAAAAGTCTTGGTCCCTCTGTTTCCAAAGGTTCCAAGACTTTTGTTTGCTACTCCACACCGTAGGTTTCGGACTTCTACCTCCTTACAGTCGGTAGAAATCTCGCCAACCCTGACAGGTGTAGTACCTACAGTTCAACTTCACTATCGCTCGTTTCACTGGGTACTACTCCCACTCAATAGTAGCAGGAGGTTTAGTTGTCACATCATATACTACTCTATTAACTCCTTCTACTTCGCTTGTTATCCTTTTTGATACTTTTTCAAGTACTTCATAAGGGATTCTTGCCCAATCAGAGGTCATTCCATCTGTTGAATGTACTGCTCTTAGAGCTATTGTGTGGAAATATGTTCTTTCACCATTTACTACTCCTACGCTTTTTATATTAGGAAGCGCTGCAAAGTATTGCCAGATTTTATTTTCTAGACCTGCAATTTTTATTTCTTCTCTAAATATCCAGTCTGCTTCTCTTACAATTTTAAGCTTTTCTTCAGTTATCTCGCCTAATACTCTTACACCAAGTCCTGGTCCTGGAAATGGCTGTCTGTTAACTACTTCATCTGGTATGCCTAGCTGTCTGCCTACTTCCCTAACTCCATCTTTGTAAAGAGTTTTAAGAGGCTCTACTAGTTCAAAATCAACATCCTCTGGAAGTCCGCCCACATTGTGATGACTTTTTACAATAGCGGCTCCATCAGCACCGCTTTCCACTATATCTGGATATATGGTTCCCTGTACTAAGTAGTCAATATGACCAAGCTTGTTTTTTTCCTCTTCAAATACTCTTATAAACTCTTCTCCTATTATCTTTCTCTTCACTTCAGGGTCAGTTACTCCCTTAAGCTTGCTTAAAAATCTTTCCTGAGCATTTACTCTTATAAGATTCATATGGAATCTATTTCTAAAGACTTCCTCTACTTGATCACCTTCGTTTTTTCTTAGGAGTCCATGATCTACAAATACACAGGTAAGATTGTTCCCAATGGCTCTATGGACTAATACTGCTGCTACAGAGGAATCTACTCCTCCTGATAATGCACATATTGATTTTTTGTCACCTATGACATTTTTTATCTCTTCAATTGACTTTTCTACAAAATTCTCTGGTATGCTACTCATTTATATTCCTCCATTTATTATTTAGTAGGTTTTACTATAGTTTGGAGCTTCTTTTGTAATATAAACATCGTGAGGATGACTTTCTAATAATCCTGCATTAGTTATTTTTATAAATTGACTCTTTTCTTTTAGATCTTCAATAGTTGCAGTGCCACAATAACCCATTCCAGCCTTTAAGCCACCTATCATCTGGTAGACTATGTCACTTAAAGGACCTCTATATGGTACTCTTCCCTCTATTCCTTCTGGAACAAGCTTTTTATTATTCTCTTGGAAATATCTGTCCTTACTTCCAGCCGCCATAGCACCAAGGGAGCCCATGCCTCTATAAACCTTAAATCTTCTTCCTTCGTATAGCTCCATTTCTCCAGGACTTTCCTCTGTTCCTGCAAACATTGAGCCTATCATAACTACATCTGCGCCTGCTGCTATGGCCTTAACTATATCTCCAGAATATTTTATCCCACCATCTCCTATTATAGGTATACCATATTTTTTAGCTGCTTGGGAGCAATCATATATTGCGGTGATTTGAGGTACTCCTACACCTGCTACTACTCTAGTAGTACATATTGAGCCTGGTCCTATGCCAACCTTTACTGCATCTGCTCCGGCTCTTATAAGCTCTTCTGTTGCCTCTGCTGTGGCTACATTCCCTGCTATAAGCTGTAAATCAGGGTATTCCTTCTTTATCCTTTCAACAGCCTCTATAACACCTTTTGAATGGCCATGAGCTGTATCTACAACTATTACATCTACTTTAGCTTTAACAAGGGCTTTTACTCTGTCCATAATGTCTAATGTAACGCCAACTGCTGCCCCAGCTAGCAATCTACCTGTTTTATCCTTTGCCGCATTAGGATATTCTAATGTTTTTTCAATATCCTTTATAGTTATCAAGCCTACTAAGGTTCCATTAGCATCAATCAGGGGAAGTTTTTCTATTTTATATTTCTTCATTTTTTCTTGAGCCTCATCCATAGTTATACCCGGTTCTGCAGTAATTAAATTCTCTTTTGTCATCACATCAAATATTTTCTTAGAAGAATCTGTTTCAAATCTTATATCTCTATTTGTTATTATTCCTACTAGCTTTTTATTTTCATCAATTATAGGAACTCCTGATATTCTATATCTTTCCATTAATTCAAGGGCATCTGACAATATATGATTTGGTGACAAATAGAATGGATCTGTTATTACTCCATGCTCTGATCTTTTTACCTTATCTACCTCCATAGCTTGGTTTTCAATAGACATATTTTTATGGATTATTCCAATACCACCTTCTCTAGCAATTGCTATAGCCATTCTACAATCTGTTACCGTATCCATTCCAGCACTCATAATAGGAATGTTAAGCTTGATTTTTTTTGTAAGATTTGTATTTGTTCTTACATCCTTTGGGAGTATTTCTGATTTTGCTGGTACTAAAAGTACATCGTCAAAGGTTAATCCTTCTTGAATAAATTTTTCCATTTATATAGCCTCCTGTAGTTTAAATTAATAATTAACAATTAAGAATTAGTAGCTACTAGATTCTAGCTGTTAGCTCTTAGTTCTTGGTTCTTAGCTTCTGCTAACAGCTAGGAACTAAGAACTAATAATAAAACAAAAAACACAATTCCTTGAGTGGAATTGTGTATGAAAACAAAATAGCTGCTAGATTTATAACTTCCAGCTATTATATATTATTCCACTCATAGTCGGAAAATTTACGGTAACCCGGTAGAGACTTCCCAGCCATATTCTAGGAGATATATGAGTTTGTTCTGTATATTATTCTTTTAAATTTAACAAAAGATTAATAGATTGTCAAGGAAAATACATATAGTTTTATTATAAACATTTCTTAATATAATATTTAAAGCATTATATATAAATAAGCTATTTAAATCTCTTATTGCTTTTACACTATTTTTCATTTCATCTATTTTATTGTTTAATGTTTCATTTTTTACATGCTATATAAATTGTGAAAACAGGTATAATAATTGTACAATATTTGTTGGTATTTCAATTGGAGGTGGTAGATTGAAAAGCAACCAGAGCTTAAGGAATGTTGATTGCAAAATGCAACATCTAATGGAGGAGCTATTAACTCAAGAATTACTGCTTGCAAAAAAATGCTCCGCATACAGTAATACTATTTTTGATAGCGAGCTTAAAAACATTTGCTATATTGCAGGTAAAAAGCATGAGGATAATTATAATCTTTTATTGTCTTATTTAAGCTAATCTTTTCATTTGACAAAGACTTTAGATATTCCAGTAAGAAAAATCTATTTAAAGGAGAGGAATTATCTATGTATATAGATAAATACCTTACGGAAAAAGATTTATTGACTGATCTTGTTTATTCTCAAAGGCAAATATGGAATACATATGACTGTGCATTAATAGAGTCTTCCTGCCAAGACTTAAAGGAAATTCTTTTAAAATGTCAATTGAATATTCTTCAAAACCAGTCTTCTATTTCAAAGGCCATGGAAATAAGAGGGTGGAGTGCTGTTAATCCAGCTAGTGAAAACAAAATAGAGAGTTTTATTCATTAAGCATAATTCAAAACTAGAATAACATACAAATCTGCCAAGGAAATATGTTTTTCCTTGGCATAATATACGCCTTTATAGTTGCTTACATCTTAATTTCAAGATTACCTTTTAGCCTTTCTTGCTTTTGGATCTGCTATCATTTCATATCCACCCATAGATGTTATACTTACAATTATTGCATTGATAACTGTAAGTACTATTCCCTGGATACCCTGTCCTGACCTTGCGAATACGAAGTTCAATATTAGTGCTATTATAAAGGTATATAGTCTAACATAAGCATCACCAAGCTTATTTTTTACTATGCTCTTAGTAAATTGAACTATTATGCTTACAGCTGCTACTAAGCCAGCAAATGTGGCTAGTGTTGAAATTGATATAAAATCATTATACATTATGGTTCTCCCCCTTTATAGCTTATTAGTTAAATGTAAGCTATATAATTTTCTATATTATCTACTATGCAAAATTTCAAAAAAAGTTACCCATATTAAAAGCAGGGGCATAAAACCCCTGCTAAATCTATCTTCCTTGAAATAAGTCTATACTTCCTAATACAATGTGGGCTAAACCAAATCCTACTAAGCCTGTGGCTATCATAGTACCTACTTCATTTTTTTGTATTCCTCTTCTTCTAATGTCTGGAACCCTAGTTGCTAGAGCTGCTCCAGTAACTGCTGTTCCTAACAACGTTGGTATCAACCCTTCTCGTATCATATAAACCCTCCTCTTATAGTAGATAGATTCTAAGTTATTATTTCTATTTAATACTCCATATATTCAAAAAGGTAATATATAAAAAACAAAAAACTCTGCATAAGTCTAATAAACTTATACAGAGTCTCTAATACTAGCAATGTGTTTGCTGGATGTTAAATCTATTGTTCCTAATAGATTTAGGGTCTTTACTACATCATTCCGCCCATTCCACCCATGCCGCCCATTCCGCCCATGCCTGGAACGTCTTCTTCTGGTAGGTCAGCTACTACTGCTTCTGTGGTTAATACCATAGCAGCTACTGATGCAGCGTTTTGAAGTGCTGATCTAGTTACTTTTGTTGGGTCTACTATACCAGATTCTATCATGTTAACATATTCTTCATTAAGTGCGTCAAAGCCTATACCTTTTTCGCTTGCTTTAACTTTTTCAGCTATTACAGAGCCTTCTAATCCAGCATTTGCAGCTATTTGTCTAACTGGCTCTTCTAAAGCTCTTAGGATTATGCTTACTCCGGTTTTTTCATCTCCGTGGGAAGCTTCTAATAATTCTTCAACTGCTGGTATAACGTTCATTAATGCAACTCCACCACCAGAAACTATACCTTCTTCAACTGCAGCTCTTGTAGCAGCTAATGCATCCTCAATTCTAAGCTTTCTTTCTTTTAACTCTGTTTCTGTTGCTGCTCCAACTTGGATAACTGCAACTCCACCTGATAGCTTAGCAAGTCTTTCTTGAAGTTTTTCTTTGTCAAACTCAGATGTTGATTCTTCTATTTGTGATTTTAATTGTCTAATTCTATCTTTAATATCTGATTGCTCACCAGCACCATTTACTATTGTAGTATTTTCTTTGTCAACCTTTACAGTTTGAGCTCTTCCTAGCATTTCTAATGTAGCTTCTTTTAAATCATATCCTAATTCTTCTGATATTACTTCTCCACCCGTAAGAATAGCAATATCTCTTAGCATATCTTTTCTTCTATCTCCAAATCCAGGTGCTTTAACTCCTACGCAAGTAAATGTTCCTCTTAGCTTGTTAACTACTAATGTTGCTAATGCTTCTCCTTCGATGTCTTCTGCAATAATCATTAATTGCTTTCCTTGTTGTACTATTTGCTCTAATATTGGAAGTATTTCTTGAATATTAGTTATTTTCTTGTCTGTAATTAAAATATATGGATTTTCTAATACAGCTTCCATCTTCTCTGTATCTGTTACCATATATGGTGATAGGTATCCTCTATCAAACTGCATACCTTCAACTACGTCAAGAGTAGTTCCCATGGATCTTGATTCTTCAACTGTTATAACTCCATCCTTACCTACCTTATCCATAGCCTCTGCTATTAATTGTCCTATTTCATCATCACCAGCTGATATAGATGCAACCTGAGCTATAGATTCTTTGCTTTCAACTGGTTTTGAAAGAGTTTTTATTTCATCTACTGCCACATTTACTGCCTTATGTATACCTTTTTTAAGTATCATTGGGTTAGCACCTGCAGCAACGTTCTTTAATCCTTCTCTAATAATTGCTTGAGCTAATATTGTAGCTGTAGTAGTTCCATCTCCTGCTACATCATTAGTTTTTGTAGCTACTTCTTTAACTAATTGTGCTCCCATATTTTCATATTTATCTTCAAGCTCAATTTCACGAGCTATTGTCACACCGTCGTTTGTAATAAGAGGTGAGCCAAATTTTTTATCTAAAACAACATTTCTTCCCTTTGGTCCTAAAGTCACCTTTACTGTATCTGCTAGCTTGTTTATTCCTTTCTCCATAGCACGACGTGCTTCTTCACTAAATCTAATTTCCTTAGCCATTATATTCACACTCCTTTAATTTTGTTGAACTCATAATATTACTTTAGAATTATTCATGTTCGAAACTGTGAAGGTATATTTAATTTAATATTTTCCTATTGAACAACTGCTAATATATCAGCAAGCTTAACTATTGTGTACTCAACTTCATCAACCTTAATTTCAGTTCCTGCATATTTAGAGAATATAACCTTGTCGCCTACTTTAATTTCATCTTTTTTCTTTTCGTCCTCAGTGATTCCAGCTCCTACAGCTACAACCTCTGCTATTTGTGGCTGCTCTTTAGCTGAGCTTGGAAGTACTATACCACTCTTAGTTTTTTCTTCAACTTCTACCTTTTTAATAACTACTCTGTCGCCTAATGGTTTAATATTCATGCTTAACCCTCCCTGTTTATTTTAAAAAATTTTTTCTTTTTAAATTTGTTAGCACTCTCTCGTGCTGAGTGCTAATTCTTACAACATATATGTTACCTAAAGCTTTTTATAGAATCAAATGCTGTTTTCCTGTGTATTTTGTCTTATTATGCCATTGTTATTGTTTATATGGTTTTATCTTGTGTTTTCATTGTTTTTCTCCGTTTGCTTTGTCGTTGTGTGTGCAAAGAATATTACAGTTTTTCTCTTAATTTTTTTGCTATTCTTTATGTCCTTTTATCACCTAAAATAATCTATTAATTACTAGGGTAAAAATGAAATATATAATAGGAATAAATATTGAAGGAAGCATATTACCTATTTTAATTTTTTTAAGTCCTAAAAGGTTAATGCCTATGCCCATAATTAGAATTCCTCCAACAGCAGACATTTCTGTAATTACTCCCTCTGTTAAGAAAATCTTCATTGTGTTAGCAGTTAATGTAATAAGTCCTTGGTATACTAGAACTGATAGGGATGAAAATGCTACTCCAATGCCTAAGGTAGAAGCAAATATAATAGAAGTGACTCCGTCTAAAATAGATTTAATAAAGAGAGTCTGATTATTTCCAGTAAGTCCACTTTCTAATGCTCCTACTATTGCCATAGCTCCAACACAATATATTAGAGATGCTGTAACAAATCCATTTGAAATATTTGATGTTCCTGCACCTACTTTGCTTTCAATAATATTGCCTATATTTTGAAGCTTGTTTTCTATCTTTAGCCATTCTCCTATTATACTTCCCACTACTAAGCTTATGACCACTAATAACATATTCTCTGTTTTTATAGCGCCACTAATACCTATAACTAATACAGAAAGCCCTATGCCGTTCATTATTATATCTTTATAATTCTCTTTAAATCTATCCTTTAAAAATATACCTATAATACTTCCTAGAATTATTGCAAAAGCATTTGCTAAATTTCCTATCACGATTTTTCCCCCTTTTTTCTAACAGTAGTTGAACAATTGTTCAACTATTGTTCAACTATCGTTAAACTATCGTTCTTAATTCTATTTCCCTATCCCCAGCTCTCTGGCATAATAGAAAAGGTATTGCTGGGCATATCCTGCGTATTCTCCGAATTTATCCCTTCCGTATTCTTGTATTTTTTTAAGACTAGTATCCTCTTTCAAGTAGAAGTACTCCATAACCCTTTTAACCCAAACATCTATTGGAAATGCATCATATTTATTCATTGAAAATAACATAATACAATCAGAAACCTTTGGACCTACACCTGCAAATTTCATTAATTCGTTTCTCGAAGCCTCTGTTGAAAGGTCTTTAAGTCCATAAATATAAATTTCTTTGTTACATACCATGTTAGCACTGTTTAATATATACTTTGCTCTAAAGCCTACCTTACAGCCTTCAATTTCTTCTATGCTTTTATCCTTTAAACTTTCTGCTGTTGGAAAGCTATAATATTTTCTCCCATTATATTCTCCAATATATTCTCCATAGCTTTCACTTAATAGACCAATGGCTTTTTTTATCATAGGTATCCTGTTGTTTGCAGATATAATAAAGGATATAAGCATTTCCCATTCATCTTGCTTTAATATTCTTATACCATGACCAAAACCTATGGCTTCTTTTAATATTGGATCCTTAGATAGTTTATTCTTTATTTCTCCATAATCTCTATTTAAATCAAAATAATCTATCCATATTTCTTCAAAGTCCTCTAAGCTTGTATTTGAGAAGACAATATCCTCTCCATCTTTTCTAACATTTAAAATCTTTCCGTAAGCTACTCCCGTATAACTTCCGTCTTCTTCTATCTCCCATCTAAAGCATTGTCCACATTCAAAAACATGCTTTGGTTCAAAATGCTTTAGGTTTTTCATAATTACTTTATTACCTTCGGTATTCAAATTATATTTCATATCTTTTCCTCTCCACTTAATTAGTATCTAATTATTATACCACTTTTTATCTAAAAAAAATTTAAAATGCAAAAGAAATAAAGTCTAATTATTCTAATTGATTATAATAAAAAGCCCTCATTTTTTAAAATGAGGGCTTCAAATTATTGTTTTATGCTGATTTGACCTTTTTATCAAATAGTTTACTAAGTATTACATATACTAAACAGCTTGTTACTATACCTACTATTGGCGGAACAAAAACATCTGCCTTTAATGATATATAACTAGCTACTCCTGCTATAAGCCATGAGACAAGAGCAATTGCATTAACATTTAATTTTTCTTTTGAATTCTTAACGAAAAACTCTTCTCCAATAATTAATCCTGAAACTGGTGGTATTAACAATGATAAAAATTGGATTATAGGAAGTATGTGCTTGTATATTCCAAGTGCTGCAAATACAGCTGCTAATCCTGCTATAACTAATGCTATATGCTTGTGCTGTATCTTACCCTTTAATTTAGTCTCTTCTAATATGTTTTGAATAGCTAAGCTTGCACCGTAAATATTATTATCTTGAGTAGTCCATAAACAGAATATTGCTGCAAAGAAAGCTACTAAAGAAAGACCTAGTGCAGCCATTGCTACTGTAAAGTCCCCATTTCCTGTAGATATAGCAACTAATGCTCCTGCAAACTGTAAGCCTAAGCATCCTATAGAAAATGCAGCAATTCCCGCTATAACCAAATCTCTTGTACTTTTAGCAAATCTACAAACATCCGGAGTAATAGTAGCACCAAATACCCAACCGCCTATAATAGAAGATGTAGCTGCAGCAAATGAAATAGGCTTAGCTGGTATATAGCTAAGTACTTCACCAAAACCTCCAGTAGCCCTACCAACTGCAAAAACTCCTACTAAAGATAATACTAATGCCGCAGGCACACCTAAAAAGCTAATTATTTCTAGACCTTTATACCCTCTAATTGCAGATTGGGTCCATAATGCTATACATATAATTGCAGTAATTGATACTGGCAAGGTCCACCATGAGAAGGTGCTTTTTATTAATCTAGCAAATATATCCCCATTTAATGAAATCCATGTTACAGAAGAAATAGCCAACAGAATTGAAAATATACTTGAGCCTCTTTTACCGAAGGCTCTTCTAGATAAGAAAGAAGTAGATAATCCAGTTTTAAATGCCATGTATCCAGTAGCTAATACTATTGCCATAAGAACACCATTTCCTACTAGAAGTGTCATTACAGCTTTAGGAAATGTCATCCCTACTCCAACAGCACCACCTATAACAAAGTTTGATAGTGCAATTGGGTAGCCTGCAAGTACAAAAGTAAGGCTTATTAATGATTTTCTTTCAGAATCTGGAACCGGATTGAAAGCGTTTTCTGTACCTTTGTTTTCTACTACTGTTTTTCCATTAAGACTCTCAGCCAATTTAAACTCCTCCTTAATTTATTATTTTGCATTAATAAACTAAAAATGAATAGAAACCACCCTTTACTCTACCTATTGTTAAATAATTAATTTATTTATGCATAAGCCTCCTTTCAAAGTAAGAAATATGTAATAAATAGAAAATTAATACTGTGGTCTTATCTTTCTAGATAGCTAGGGTAAAAATTGGTTTCACCACATATAGAAGTAATGCATTTTTTATGCCAATTTCATGCATATTTATGGAGTATAAATAGGCCTTTTTCATAATATTTAGTCATTATTTTGTATGTTTTTTCATTTATGCAATACTTTTTTAAATGCGTGTAGAAAAATGTTGAAAACACTCGATTAGATAGCGTTTCATTATTGCAATGGTTTTTTCATTATTGCAATGGTTTTCATCATAATATTCTTTGTGACAGCCCATTTTCTCTTATATTTAACCTATAATTTATATACCCTGACAATATAATAACTAGGCCTCCAAATAAACTGAAAATATCAGGTAGTTCACCCCAAATAGCAAATCCAATTAATAAAGAAAACACTATGTTTATAAATAAATATATGGAGAGTTCACTGGCTGATGCAAAGCTATATGCGTATGCCATAAATATCTGGGCAGCAGCAGCAAATATACCTACTGATAATAGCTTTAATAGCTGTGGGACTCCAGATAGTACAAAACCATCTAAAAGCATCATAGGTATTACTGCCAAAGTAGATATTAACCCAAAGTAAAAGACTATAGTATCAGGACTATCTGTACGATTTAAATATCTTACCATTGTATAAGCTGCTCCTGCAAAAAATGCACCTGATAAGCCAATCAAGGCTGGTAATATAGAAAAGTCTAATCTAGGCTTTATTACAAATAAGGCTCCAACAAAGGCTAATATTATTGCATAAATTTGTTTTCTTGTTATTTTTTCTTTTAAAAATATTCCAGCAAGTATTATAACAAAGAAGGAAGATGTTTTATTTAGTATTTCTGATTCAGCAAGTGGTAGTTTAGAAATGGCATAATAATTTCCTGCTATGCCTAATAAGCCTAGAATACTTCTCATAAGCAATCCTTTTTTATTTTTCCCTACAAAGGATTTTTTCTTTTTCAATATCATAACGCTTGCAACTACTAGAGTTACAGAGTTTCTGAAAAACATTTTTTGAGATATGCTTATTTCTGGAACTGACTTGACAGCTGCAGCCATTAAAGCAAAACAAAGGGATGAAAATATCATAAGTATTACACCTTTTGTTTTATTTTTCATATGTATCTAGCCCCTTTATATAACACTG
This sequence comes from Proteiniborus ethanoligenes, assembly GCF_900107485.1. Taxonomy (NCBI): domain Bacteria; kingdom Bacillati; phylum Bacillota; class Clostridia; order Eubacteriales; genus Proteiniborus; species Proteiniborus ethanoligenes. The sequence goes on along the minus strand of NZ_FNQE01000033.1, from coordinate 9,157 downwards.
ACCATGAGAATTTTCCTCATGGTCAGTTTTCTATTTGAATATACGGTGTTTATTTAGTGTCTAATTTGCATATACTGCCCTACTTATTAATGTCTATCTTAATCCGTCTTCACCTTTAACTTCTTCTATTTTAAGTCCACCTACTCTTGGATGAGGTCTTCCGCAATTTGTAACAGATAGAATAAGTACTAGCTCATTATCTCTTGGTGCATCTGGTACTCTTACTTCCATTGCATCGAAATGTGTTCTTACAAATGCTGCATCTTTGTAGTGTAGAGGTACATCTATTGCACAGCCTGGATATCCCATTTTTTTAGCTGAAGGAATAATTGCCTTTCCTCCACCTAATCCATCTCTAAATGGTTTTCCTAGTGTTGGGTGAAGTAATGCTGCTGCATGCTCTAATTCTCCATTGCCACCTACTATTGCAGCTTTACCATAGCTTTCTGCTTCATTTACTTCAATGCCTGCAGCCTTTAATGCTCTTTCTACTAAATCTGGTGTTACTGAAGCTGCCCAGTCTGATAATGGGGAAAGATCTTCTACATATTTTCCTGCATATGGGTTTTCAAATACTACTGCTATGGATACTCTTTTGTGTTCCTTTCCTTCAATTGCTTTTCCGCCATCAGCTTTAATTTCTTCTACAAAAGTATAATACTTTCTAATTTTCATATCCATTTGTGAAGCCTCCTCTAAAATAGTTGTTTTATTATAATTGTACTGATTCAACCTTTAAATTTTCTGGACATTTTACTATTATATCTTCTATGCAAATTATTGCTCCTTCTATTATGCCCCTATTATACAAATCCTCTGCTGCATTAAGTCCATTTAAAAGTGCTCTATACTTCTTTTCCTGACTAATTTCATTTACCTTAACTGTAATTAGCTGTCCTTTAATATCTGTTTCCGAATCAATTTCTTCTGCAAGACAGCGAATTATATTTTCATCCTCTACATTAGTCATATTTCCCAAATATGTGGCACATGCATCTGCTGTAGCTGCATCAGATGCTAAAGCAACTGCAGCAGTAGCTATGCCCTTAGTAAAGCTCCTTCCACCCATGCCGCTAGTACATATGCCATGGATGTTTTCATCTTTAGCAATTTCTAAAATCAGCTGTCTTTTTTCATCTTTTGTTGCATATGGAATCCCTACCTTAATAGATTTTCCTTCTAAATCTGTACAAGCTATGTCTCCACCATTGTTTACAATAACTCTAGTTGCTCCTAGCTCTACTGCTTTTTCTAGTGCTATATCGGAAAAGGATCCTGCTACAGCTCCAAGAGTATTAAGTTCATTATATCCACTTTTTTCAACAGCAATAATCATTTTGTTAAGGACCTCTGGAAACCTACTACTTGTGCTTGTATAGGCTCGCATGCTTTTTAAAGGGGGGATATATTGTATCAGCTTATTAAACTGATCTAAAACATGCCTTCCTGCCTCCAAGCCTATTTCGGCTTTCCTTTCTCCTTTTACATATGCATCTATTACCATTTGAATAGGACCGTGGTTAATAAATATTCTTTCATCTTGAAGCTTTTCAATCATAATTATTCCTCTTTCTCAAGCATTTTTAAAAGCTGATCTTTTGATATTATATGCTCTGTGTGTCCTCCTAGCTGTTCATATTTTTCTCTTGTCATAGTATATTCTACAGGTGCTACAGTTGCAGGAGTTGGAACCCAAGTAGTAGCTTCTGGTATCATCTTAGCCACATCTACCATAAAGTTTATTCCTCCTCCTGGAAGAATGAATACTGGTGCTCCAGCTACAGTCATTCTTATCTCTTCATTGTGAATAGCATCAGTTAGCTTTCTAGGGAAATTAGTAACTCCGGCTCTTGCACTTCCGCCTGTTCCTCCTGTGTAAATAACTGAAACTCTTGATTCTTCACAGGTATCTGAAATTATTTTTACTGCATCTAATACTTCATCGGTTATTGATATTTCTTTAACTGTACCATCTTCTTGAACTTCTAATAAAGCAGCTTTTTGTCCAGTTGTTTCTGTTACTAAAATCTTATAGCCTGGTTTTGCAATATTCATATCTACTGATACTACTGCATCTGTTGGGTTTACAATTTCTGTTCCACCCCAACCATGACCATGCTTTCCAAAATATCTTCCTCTTGTGCTTCTTACTCCATAAGGTACTACTCCGCTGTATTTCATTCCTACTTCTTCACCAGCAAAGTGCTCTGAAAGCAAACCTATAACATGGTAGTCTAATATAATAGCTTCATCTACAACTTTGCATAAATGTCTTGCAAACATTCCAACAGTAGCACTACCACAGCCTACTCTCATAAGCTTTTCTTTTACACCATCTATTACAGGAGCTTCTCCTTGCTGTAGCTCAAGAGTGCTTCCATTATCTACTTTTAGTGTTATTCTTCTACCATTAGCTAAATCTACTATGGTTCTTGCAACGATGAATCCGTCATTACCATTGCTTAGAAGATTTGCTCCACCTATAGTAAGCATTTTTGAACCATATTCTTCAGTTGTAATCATACCTACAACCTTACCATCTCTTTTTACCTTTGCGCCTTCTTCTCCTATGTGTAGGTTTGTATCTATTTTAACCTTTACACCACTATAGCTTAGAGGAGCCTCTGTAACCACCGTTACAACATCTACTCCCTTTATGCTGTCTTGAACAATAAATGGTGCAGGACGACAGCATGGATAGCTTGTTCCACTTCCTACTGCTGTTACATTTGGTTTATATGGTAATTTTTCTGTCTCTGGTACTTTTGTTATTGCATGGACAACAAGCTTTCTATTTCTAACTATTTCACCATCAACATTTGTATATCTTTTACATGCTCCTGTTCTTCCAACAGGTATTGTACAGTTAACAGGGCAGTGAGTACACTTTGTAGTGTTCTCTTTTTGTTCTTCAGTTCTTTCAATAGCCTTGAAAGGACATACTCTGACACATATACCACAGGATACGCATTTTTCATTTGTATATGCTTTTCTATCCTTTACCTCAATAGCATCTAGTGGACAGTTTTTAACGCATATGCTGCAGCCTTTGCATTTATCAAGAATAACATTAATCATAAATTGTCCCCTTTCTATTTAGCAAATAACAGCTCCATGTGTTGCAGGTGGTGTGTTTTTGCTCTTTGTAACCATTACTTCTCCATCTATTATTACCATTGACACTCCTGGAATATCTCCTGCTTCTAATGCCTTTAATGAGTTTTCTCCTATAGAGCCTAGAGGAGCGTCCATTATTACAAAATCTGCTTCTCTTCCTTCTTCAATAAGTCCAACATTTAATCCATATGTTTTAGCTGTGTTACCTGTTGCAAAGCAAATTGCTTCTTCTGCTGTTGCATCTGTTTCTGATGCTATATATGATATAGTTCTTAAAATTCCTAGTGGAATTATTCCTGAGCCTGATGGCGAATCATTGCCTATAATAATTCTTTCTAGCTGGTCTTTTTCTTTCACCATATTAACAGTATGTTTCATTACTTTATAGTTACCACACTGTACAAGCTCTAATGCCATATTTGTATTGTTTATTATTTTGTCAACTTCTTCAGGAGCTACTGCAGTAGGTCCACCATTAATATGTGACACCACATCTGGGTCTGTATTTATAACATCATCAGCTGTTATAGTACTGCTTCCTGGAATTGAAGTACCACCTGTATGCATCATTACCTTAAAGCCATGCTTCTTAGCCCATTTTACCATTGGTGCTGCTAATTCAGGGCTATTTACTGCTCCAAGTCCAACTTCTCCTACTAGCCATACTCCTTCTTTTGCAAGCTCTTCAAAATCACTTTCCACTAATCCTTTTTCAAGAATTAAGGCCCCGCCATGAAGCTTTACTCCACCTGGTCTAGCATTTTTAGAGCTTTTGTGTCCTAGTATTGCTAAAGCCTTAGTTCCAGCTGGATCTTTTGGTCTACCTGGTGTATGAGCCTCTCCTGCTGAAATCATTGTAGTTACTCCACCATGTAAGGAGCTGTTTATAAAGCCTATTGTGTTTTGTCTCGGAGTAAAATCTCCTAGTACTGGATGCACATGAGAGTCAATAAGCCCAGGTGCTACTGTTGTTCCTTTTGCATCTATTACCTTGTCACATTTAAACTCCTCTAGCAAGCTCTCATTACCTATTTTTAATATCTTGCCATCTTCTACTATGATAGTGTTCCCTTTTGAGATAGGATTTTTTACATCTCCTGTAACTAAAATGCCTATATTTTTGATACCTAATCTTGACATTATAACTACCTCCCTTTATTTTAGCTTATTTAACTCTAAAATCCAGTAAGGGCAAACTGTATAACGCTCTACTGAACTAAGTTCTAGTTTGTGTTAAAAGATATATTTTACTCTCTAACAAATTTTTCTTCAAGCTTTGCATATTCCCCTAATCCAACTAAGTCGTTAAACTCTGGGAATGTTATCATTTTGTCAATGCTCTTCGCAGTAGTTCCATCTGCTTTTAGTGCATCCATAAGTTCAAACATAGCTTTAGCAACTACATATGTTGATGCTGTTGGATATATAACTAAGTTATATCCTAGATCTTCTAATTCTTTATTTGTTAAAAGAGGTGTTCTTCCACCTTCAACCATGTTAGCAAGTGTTGGTACCTTTAATTCTTCATTTACTCTTTTCATTTCTTCTTCGTTTTCAACTGATTCTACAAATATTACATCTGCTCCAGCTGCTTCATATGCCTTAGCTCTTCTAATAGCTTCGTCTATTCCAAATACTGTACGAGCATCAGTACGAGCTATGATTACAAAATCTGGATCTTTTCTTGCTGCCTTTGCTGCTTCAATTTTTCCAACCATTTCTTCTAGGCTTACAACCTTTCTACCAAGCATATGTCCACATCTTTTAGGTGCTACCTGGTCTTCTAGCTGGATAGCCGCTACTCCTGCAGCTTCATATTCTTCAACTGTTCTCATTACTGTTATTGCATTACCAAAACCAGTGTCTCCATCTGCAATAACTGGTACATCTACAGCACTTGCAAATTTTCTAGCTCTATCTAGCATTTCAGTCATACTTAATAGCCCAATATCTGGCTTACCTAATACACTTGCAGCCTGTCCGTAGCCTGTCATGTATACTGCTTTAAATCCTGATTTTTCTATAACCCTTGCTGTTAGAGCATCATGTGCTCCTGGTGCCACAAGTATTTCTTTATCATTTAATAGTTGTCTTAATACAGTAGTTTTTTTCATTTCATTACCTCCGCTATTTGTAATTAGAATTGTTTTTTTAGTACCTGAAATGCATAGTCTTCATCGATTTGTGAGATAATGCCTCCAGTATATAATAAATAGTTTTCATCTATTAAAACCTTAGGTTCATTTGGCAATAGTGAAATACCTTTGTCCTTTAGTGCATTTAATATTATTTTTTTTCCCTCGGAGGGTTCTCTATGTGAAAAGATTCCCCCTACACCGATTATTGTATTCACATTTCGTAGGTCTCTGCCTACAGGCATCCCAGGCATAATACCTGTTATTGGGTCTGCAGCTGTAGAGATGTATCCTGCATGTCTTTTTAGAGCAACTTCAATAGCTGTTTCTGCTATAAAAGTGTCAAACATATGTTCCTTCTCGTTTTGAGCTATATGTCCGGGGATTCTCTCTATTTCTGTACAATATTGCACAAACTCCTCTAGTAGTTCTTCATCTTTAATTCCTCTTTTGTGAAAAATTGCCTTGGGGCTTATGGTATCCAATACACCCATGGCACTAATACGCATACCTAAGTTACCTTCCACAGTTCTGTAGGATACCTGCTTTTCATTGCTTACTATTAAGCCTATTTCTTCATCTTCTAGGTTTTCATATCTAGGTATTACAGAATGAATATCTGTAGTTGCTCCACCTAAATCCACTACTATAAGCTCTCCTAATCCCTTTTCTGAATATGTTCCCTTTGCAAGAAGCTCAGATGCCATAAGAACTGCACCAGGGGTGGGTATGACTTTATCATTAGTAATTTCCTCTTGTAATATGCTCAAGCCTTGCGCTTTAGTAATCTGTTTAATAAACTCTCTATGAATAGCTTCTCTAGCCTCTTTTACTCTAAGCTGATGAATAGTAGGCATAATATTAGGAACTCTAATATGTGGAATTCTTCCTTCCTTTAATATTCTTGCTACTTCAGCTTGAGCCTTTATATTCCCTGCAATGACAACTACACCCTTGACTTGACTTTCGACTATTAAAGAAGCATTTTCAATAAGAGATGACTCATCTCCAAAATCAGTTCCACCTGCAAGTAAAATAATATCTGGGTTTATTTCCTTCAAGATCTGTATTCTATATTCAGGAGGGTTTTCATTTGAAACTATTTCAAGTATTTTAGAGCCTGAATTCATTGCTACTTCCTTTGCAGCCTTTGCAGTTACTCTAGTCATATAGCCCATGGCTACCATTCTCAAGCCTCCTGCTGCACTACTTGAAGCAAGCACATGCTTAGCCTGGATATTATCTTCCTTTAATGCTTCTCTCATAATATCTCTGCCAGCCTTTATCCCTTTATATATATTATCTATTGTGGTTGGCGACTGTACAGTCGCCACCAATTCACAGTCTTTAAATAGCCTTTGCTTTGTATATGTGCTTCCTATGTCTATAATCAAGTAATCATATTTATACATTGCCATCATCCTTTATTTTACTGTATAACAGTTCCCGTCCATGATTCTTCTAGCTGTTCTATTTATAGCAGCTTTTTCAAGCTTCCAGCAATTATCTTCTTTGCTTGCAGCAACCTCTATAGTTATTACTCCAGCAGGATGTCCTATTCTAAGAATTTCATCCTTACCTTTTCCTTTAGCATTCATTGCTTCGTTTACTATTGTGCCTTCTATTCTTGCAGCTGCTCCAGTACAAATTGTTGCTGTGCCAGCATAGGTTTTATGAACAACCTGCATAAACATAAGTCTTGAAACAAAATCTACATCATTTTCACTTATTTCTTTTCCTTTTGTAAAGTCAACATAGTTCTGTGCAGGAGATACAAATGCTATCATTGGGAATGCTGGTGCTTCTTTTACTGCCTCTTCCCAGTTACTAACTAATCCCATCATCACTGCTGCTTTTCCTCTTATTTCTTCTAAGGTTTTTAACATAGCTTTGTTTTCATCTATTTGTGCAGGTGTTTCGATACCAGTTAGTCCTAAGTCCTTTGCTCTTACAAATACAACAGGGTTTGCTGCATCTACTAAGGAAGCTTCAATTTGGCCAAAGCCAGTTACATCAATCTTATCTATAACATTTCCTGTTGGAAGAAGCTTGCCAGTTGCAGCTCCTGCTGTATCTGAGAAATCAATCACTATCTCTGAGCCTGTTCCAGGAACTCCTGCTATACTATAATCTCCAGTAACTTTAGCTTTGCCATTTACAACCTCAACTCTTTCGATTATTAATTTACCTGTGTTAGTGTTGTGTACCCTAACTGTAGTATATGGCTCTTCAACCTTTACAAGACCCTCGTCTACTGCAAATGGTCCGACACCTGCAGAGATGTTACCACAGTTTCCTGAGTAGTCAATTTTTGCTGCTACATATGATACTTGACCAAAGGTATAGTCTACATCAGCATCTTCTCTTGTAGCTGGTCCTATTATGGCTAATTTACTAGTCAATGGATCTGCGCCACCTAAGCCATCTATTTGTCTAATGTCAGGGCTACCAAATATTTTTAAGATTAATTCATCTCTTTCTTCTTGAGCTTTAGGTAGATTTTCTTCTTTTATAAAGATACCCTTACTTGTCCCTGCTCTCATAATGACAACAGGTGTTTTTAATTGTTCCATTTTTATTCCTCCTCACACTGTCTAGTCTATGCAACAAGAATGTAAAACTTATTTATAATGCTTACTTGTTTTTCTTTTTCTCTAATTCTTCTTCTATCCATTTAACACATTCATCAAGGTCTGTTCCAGGTCCAAAGAAGTTATCAACACCTAAGAAGCCTGTGCCCTCATCATGTATTTTCTTTTCATACATTGCATGCTCTTCTTCTTTTTCTGCTATTCTACCACCTGCAAGTAATACTACATCATCTCTCAGTCCAAGCTCCTCTAGTCTCTTAGATACCCTAGGGAATAAAGTCATACCTAAGCCTAATAGGTTGCTTACACCAACTACACTCGCTTTTGTTTCTGCTGCAACCTCAGCTACTGTTTCTGGAAGGTTCATTCCTCTTAGGAATATTACCTCGTAGCCTGCTTTTTGAATAGCTTCTTTCACCATGTTTATTCCAACTACGTGTGCATCTGCTCCAACTGTTGCCAATACTACCTTTTCTTTTTTTGTAACTGGTGTTTCTTTTTGAACTTCTACATTTTCTTTAGTAATTGGCATATACTTTTCATCTACTCCAAGAGGAGTGTAGCCTTTTACATATCTTCTAATTCCGTCTTTGTCTCTGTTTGTTTTAACAAATCTCTTTAAATCCCATCCCCCTGCTCTAGGAGTATCTAAAATTCCACTTTTACCTGCTTCTACAATTAAGCTAATTAACTCTTCATCATCATATTGCTGCCAGAATTCTTCATTTATTTCTTCAGGCTTTAGCATTTCATCTCTCTTTAATGCAGCTGTTAAAACTGCCATTGCTTCAGCTTTTATTTCTTCTTTTCTTTCTTCGATAAACGGATCATTTATGTCTACCTTATAGGTTCCTTCAAATACATTTTGTGTTGCCCAAATAGCTCTAGCCATAGAATCACCAGTAGGTATACCTACATTTTCAGCAGCCTTTGGTCTATAGAAGTTTGCTCCTGCAAGCTTAGCACTCACTGCCATTCTAGCAAAGTGTGCTTGCTCTGCAATAAGGTCTGCTGGTGGGTTTTGGAAAGTTTCTGGAACTGCTATGATAAATTCACTCCAGATAGTTTCTCTAAAAGCTTTTACTAGAGCTAGGTCAGCAAGTATGTTAATACCACCAACGTTCATTTGTATAGCGCTCAACGCTCTATCTAATCCAGCCTTAACAGCTAACCCTTCTGATAAAAGAACCATAGCTAATGCCATTCCATCCGTACCCATTATGTTATTTATGTGCTTATGAGTATCTAATTGGATGAACATATTGTTTTCTGCACAAATTTGTATAGCCTTATAGCCATTTACTACCTTTGTTT